>JAWWDW010000048.1:0-8563 GCA_033719735.1 Robiginitalea sp.
AACGGATAACTCATGCATGCCCTGAAGTAGTTATAATTGGTGAATTTCAATATTACCTTAAAAATAAGGCCAAAAGCCTGATAAATATCATGTTCTCCCTCTGGAAGTTAACATAAATTTAGGGATTAACAATCAGAACTAGATTTTTATAACTAACTGGCATTCAGATGGCTTTTGAAAGAAACACTCAGGAAACCTATTATGAGAGTATCATAAAACAGGGGTACAGCCGACGGGACTTTATGAAGTTCGCCACCTACATCGCGGCTTATATGGGCCTGGAGACCTCAGCAGTTGCTCAGGTCGCCAAATCTCTGGAAACCACCCCCCGGATCCCTGTGATCTGGGAGCACTTCCAGGAATGTACTTGTTGCAGCGAATCCTTTATCCGGTCCGACCACCCCATTGTTGCGGATATCATCCTGGATAAGATTTCCCTGGACTACACCTTAACCCTGATGGCCGCCTCCGGCCACCAGGCCGAAGCCGCCAAACATGCCACCATGGAAAAATACAAAGGGGAATACATCCTTTGTGTTGAGGGGTCTGTACCTCTGGGGGATGACGGAAATTATTGCTGTATTGCCGGGCGGTCCGCCAAGGACATCCTCCTGGAAGCAGCCGAGGGCGCCAAGGCCATCATCGCCTGGGGAAGCTGCGCCTGCAACGGATGCGTACAGGCTGCCTACCCCAACCCGACCCAGGCAACACCCATCCACAAAATCATCAAGAACAAGCCGATCATCAAAGTGCCCGGTTGCCCGCCCATCGGTGAGGTGATGGCAGGAGTTGTCGTCCACCTGGTTGCTTTCGGCCGCCTGCCCGAACTGGACAATATCGGCCGCCCAAAAGCCTTTTACGCAAAACGGGTGCACGACAGCTGTTACCGCAGGCCATATTATGATGCCGGGCTCTTTGCGGAATCCTTCGATGATCAGAATGCCAAGGAAGGCTATTGCCTCTACAAAGTAGGGTGCCGTGGTCCGATGACCTACAACTCCTGCGGTACCATCCGCTGGAACAACGGCGTTAGCTTCCCGATACAATCCGGACACGGGTGTATCGGATGCAGCGAAGAAGACTTCTGGGACAACGGGCCATTCTATGAAAGGCTTACCGGACTGGCTGGCTTTGGAATCGAGAGTTCTGCAGACACCATAGGTAAGGTAGCCGCCGGCGTCCTTGCCGGAGGACTTGCGGTTCACGCGATCGCGGCCAATGTCGCCAAACGCAAAGAACTTTCCGATAGCATTCGGAGGGCTAGAGAAAATGAGAAAAAATTCGAATCATAGATTCCCAATAAACAGACAGTCATGGCTAATAGAATCGTAGTAGATCCCATCACGAGAATCGAGGGACACCTCCGGATCGAGGTTGAGGTGAAGGACGGTAAAATCACCGATGCCTACAGCTCCGCCCCAATGGTCAGGGGTTTGGAAAGTATCGTTAAAGGCAGGGATCCCAGGGATGTCTGGGCTTTCGTACAACGGGCCTGTGGGGTTTGTACTACTGTACATGCCCTGGCATCCGTCCGCTCTGTGGAGGATGCGCTTGGGATCCAGATTCCGCCGAACGCCGAAATGGTCCGCAACATCATGGAGGGTTCCCTCTACATGCATGACCACGTGGTCCACTTCTACCACCTCCATGCCCTGGACTGGGTGGATGTGGTGAATGCGCTGCAGGCAGATCCGGCGGAAACCTCAGCCCTGGCGCAGAGTATTTCCAGCTGGCCCAAGAGTTCGCCCGGATACTTCTCCGATATCAAGAAACGGATAACCCGGTTCGTCGAAAGCGGACAGCTCGGTATTTTTGCCAACGGCTACTGGGGACACCCGCAGATGAAACTGCCCCCGGCTGTCAACCTGCTGGCAGTAGCCCACTATCTGGAAGCCCTTGAGTGGCAAAAAGAAATTGTAAAAGTCCATACCATTTTTGGCGGTAAAAACCCCCACCCCAATTACCTGGTGGGCGGTATGGCCTGTGCGGTGAATGAAGAGAGCCCGGGCGGCCTGAATGCCGAGCGGCTTGCCTATGTCGGACGCCTGATCAAAGAAGGACAGCAGTTTGTGGAACAGGTTTACCTGCCTGACCTGCTGGCGATCGCCTCCTTCTACAAGGATTGGGGCGCCATCGGAAAAGGGTTTGGAAACTATATGAGCTACGGGGATTTCCCGACCAACGGCTACGCAGATGTTTCCAGCTTTAAATTCCCGCAGGGAGTGATCCTCAACCGCGATCTTTCCAAGGTCTACGATGTCGACCACCGCAATGAGGATATTGAGGAATTCGTAAATAATTCCTGGTATGATGACTATGCGGAAGGAAAGGATACCGGAAGGCATCCTTGGGACGGGGAGACCAACATCAACTACAGTGGTCCCAAACCGCCCTATGATCAATTGGACGTCAACCAGAAATACAGTTTTATCAAAACTCCGAGGTGGAAAGGAAACCCAATGGAAGTCGGACCACTTGCCAGGCTGCTGGTGGGCTATGCCCGGGGCAATGAAGAGATACAGGAACTGGTGGGCGGTGCCCTTGCCAAACTTGAAGTGCCTGTTGAGGCGCTGTTCTCAACCCTAGGCAGGACCGCCGCCCGCGGCCTGGAAACCAAACTGGTTGCCCAGTGGACGCAGGACTTCTACGCTACCCTTATGAACAACATCAAAAATGGGGACACGCGGATGGCCAATACGGAAAACTGGGAGCCCGCCTCCTGGCCGGCCGAGGCCAAGGGTGTAGGTTTCAGTGAAGCCCCGAGAGGTTCACTTGCGCACTGGATCAGGATCGAGGATGGCAAGACCGCCAATTATCAGCTGGTGGTTCCCTCAACCTGGAACGCCTCCCCGAGGGACCCCAAAGGACAGCGCTCCTCCTATGAATCGACCCTGCTGGATACCCCGGTTGCCGATCCGGAACTCCCGCTCGAGATTATCAGGACCATTCACTCCTTTGACCCCTGTATTGCCTGTGCCGTCCACCTGTATGACGAGCATGGAAAACACCTTTCCCAGGTGCAGAATGTTTCAAGTTGTGATATCTAAAACCAAAGACGATGCCATCCAAGAATTATAAACGCGTTTATGTCTGGGAACTCCCGGTGCGGATATTCCACTGGATCAATGTGCTCTGCATCACGGTACTGGCCGCGACCGGTTTTATCATCGCAGATCCGCCGGCGATCCTTTCCGGGGCGGAGGCCAGTGAATCCTACTGGTTTGGCACGGTCAGGTTCATCCATTTCACAGCTGCCTATATCTTTTTCTTCAACATGATCCTTCGCATCTACTGGGCTTTTGTGGGAAACCGGTTTTCCAGCTGGAAAGCCTTCCTGCCCTTTAGCAAAAAGATGCGCAAGAACATCCTCCACGTACTGAAGGTGGACATCTTTCTGCAGCACGACAAAACGGAGGACGTCAGGAATATCAGCGTCGGCCACAATTCCGTAGCCGCGATTTCCTACGTGGCCCTTTTTGTCATCGCCGTCGTTCAGGTGATCACCGGGTTTGGCCTGTACGCCGACAATTCAGGATGGTGGCTGCCTGATCTTTTTGCCTGGGTGGTGCCCCTGTTTGGGGGGGATTTCATGGTACGGACCATCCACCATGTAGCGACCTGGTTCTTCATTTTATTTACCCTCATCCACGTCTATCTGGTATTCTACCACGACTGGCTGGAAGGACGGGGGGAAGTATCCTCCATGTTCGGCGGGTATAAATTTGTGTGTGAAGAACGCCTGGCCCACGAGGAAATTGAAGATTTAGTAGAACAAGTGCCGCCTGTGGACAAAACCCCGGTGGAAACCAGTCCCTAGCCTGACGGCATCCCGGAAACCCTATGCAAATGAAAGACCGTTCTCAGACCCCGCATGCGATAAGCAGCGATAGTTTCTATTTCGAAAAGGATAAAACCGGCACCATCCTGGTCCTGGGGGTAGGCAATTACCTGATGGGGGATGAAGGGGTTGGCGTGCGCCTGATCGAGGCCATGGCCGAGGAGGAACTTCCCGCCTACCTGGACCTGCTGGACGGGGGCACCGGAGGGTTCTTGCTGCTGGACCGGTTCCAGGCCTACGGCACTGTCATCTTTGTGGATGCCACCATGGACGGAAAACCCGCTGGCACCGTCAGGGTGTTGCGGCCGCGGTTCGCCTCCGACTTTCCAAGCGCCCTAAGCGTGCATGATCTGGGGTTGAAAGACATGATCGAGGCGGTCTACCTGCTGGAGCACCAGCCGGACCTTTATCTCGTCACGATTTCCATTGACCGGATAGACCCCATGAGCGTGGACCTTTCCGAAGCCGTGGAAAGCGCGATCCCGGAAGCCATAGAAAACATACTAACCCTAAGCCGGAAGCTTTATTCCCAAAACCTTCCCGTTGGAGAGCAGCTTTAAAATTGTTATTCAGGGACGGGTTCAGGGAGTAGGGTTCCGGCCTTTTGTCTACAGACAGGCCCAGTCCTACCAGGTTCGCGGTAGCGTATCCAACAATGCGGAAGGGGTGATCATCCACGCCACCGGACCCGAAGCACAGGTCATGGCCTTCTACCAAAGCATCACCGGGTCTCCCCCCTCGGTGTCCAGGGTCATCCACCACGCTTTTGAGGAAATTCCCCTGGAGGACCCCGAGGGCTTTCGCATCGTACCTTCCTCAAAAACAGACGAACTCAACTTGCAATTAACGCCGGATTTCGCCCTTTGCCCCGAATGCAGGGAGGAACTCCTGGATCCGGAAAACCGCCGGTATGCATACCCCTTTATCAGTTGTGTCAACTGCGGACCCCGGTGGGCGCTTACCGAGACCTTCCCCTTTGAACGGGAACACACCAGCATGGAGGTTTTCCGGATGTGCCCCGAATGCCTGCAGGAATACGGGGATCCTGCAGACCGGCGCTTCCATTCACAGACCAATAGCTGCGCCACCTGCGGGATCGATTTCTGGGTGGCGGACCCGGAAGGACGGAGGCTTGAAAGACCCGGAACCTCCCCTTTTGAACACCTCTCGGAATTATTGGAAGAGGGGAAGGTGGTCGCCCTGAAAAACACCTCCGGCTACCTGTTGTGCTGTGATGCGAGGAACGAAACGGTAGTCAGGTCCCTGAGGAACCGGAAAAAACGTCCTGCAAAGCCTTTTGCCGTCCTGTACCCCTCCATGGAGGCCCTGGAGGACGACCTGCCTGTTGGCCCGGAAGAAGCAGAAACCCTGCGCTCTGTGGAACGCCCCATCGTATTGCTCGCCTCCGGATCCTACCGGGGGCAGGCCGCCCTGGAAGCCATCGCCCCCGGACTGGACCAGCTAGGGGTTATGCTGCCCTACACCGGGGTTCTGGCACTCCTTTGCAAAGCCTTTCCCTACCCCCTGATTGCCACCAGCGGCAATATCCACGGGGCCCCTATCTGTTATGCAGCAGCAGAGGCCCGGCAAAAACTCCGGGGGGTTGCCGATTATTTTTTCGAACATTCCCTGAAGATCGTACACCCCCAGGATGACTCTGTGGTCCGCTTTACACGGCCCCCTGCCCAACGCATCATCCTGAGGAGGTCCCGGGGCATGGCCCCGAATTACAGCCGGCCGGTTTCTAAAGGGGCGGGCTCCGGCTTGCTGGCCCTGGGCGGGCAGCTTAAAAGCAGTATCGGATACATCCCGAATGATTTCCTTTACATCAGCGAATACCTGGGCAACCTTGACAATTTTGAGGTCTATGAGCGATTTACCCGGACGGTTTCGGATTTTACCGCCCTGTTTGGACAGACCCCAAAGGCCCTGCTCACCGATGCGCATCCGGCCTACCTGAGCACCCAGTACGGGAAGGAGTTATCCGGGAAATGGGGTATTCCTGTCTTTAGCATCCCCCACCACAAAGCGCATTTTGCAGCCGTTTTGGGAGAACATGCCCTGTTCGATCAGAAAGCTCCCGTGCTCGGGGTGGTCTGGGATGGTACCGGATACGGGGAGGACGGAGAGATCTGGGGCGGTGAATTCTTCAGGTATGAACAGGGGAGGATCCGCAGGGCAGGCCAGCTCGAATACTATCCCTGGCTTTCCGGGGATAAAATGGCCCGGGAACCCCGATTATCCCTGCTTTCCCTTTTTGATGGGGCATCGGAGTTGGTCCGTAGCAAATTCACAGATGCCGAGTGGCGGCTTTTTGGGCAATTGAAATCTGCCAATCGTTTGAGGACCTCATCGGCAGGACGCCTTTTCGACGCGGCCTCCTCCCTCCTGGGATTCTGCGATGTGAATTCCTTTGAAGGGGAAGCGGCCATGCTCCTGGAATCGGCCCGCAGCGGCTTTGACCTGAAGAAGGCCCGGCGGTTGGTTTCCCTGGATGCTGATGGAAACATCCCGTCTAAAAAACTGATGGGGTCCCTCCACGAATCCCTGGTTTCCGAAGTCCCGCGCACACAAATTGCAGGGGATTTTATTTTCACCCTGGCAAGCCTTATCTTAGAGAAGGCGGAACGGGAATCCGTTGGGAAAATCGCCTTTAGCGGAGGGGTTTTTCAAAATGCATGGCTCGTAGGGCTGCTACAGTACCTCAACCCGGGCTTTGAGCTCTTTTTCCACGAAGAGTTCAGCCCGAATGACGAAAATATTCCCTTCGGCCAGCTCATGTACCACTTGAATTGCTCTTGAATGAAATACCTTACCGAATACCGGAACCTGGAAGCCACCCAACAGGTCATACGCCAGATCGAGAAGGCCGTGACCCGTCCCTGGAAAATCATGGAGATCTGTGGCGGGCAGACACACAGCCTGGTGCGCAACGGCCTGCTGGAACTGCTTCCTGAAGAGATCCAGATGATCCACGGACCGGGATGTCCGGTTTGTGTGACTCCCATGCAACTCATCGACCTGGCCGTGGAACTCATGGAGCGGGGGGTGATCTTGTGTTCCTTTGGGGATATGGTACGGGTACCTGGCAGTACCATCAGCCTGCAGGAGGCGAAATCCAGGGGAGGGGACCTCAGAATCCTGTATTCCCCATTGGAAGCCATTCGCGTCGCAAAGGAAAACCCGGACCGGGAGGTGGTCTTTTTCGCTGTTGGGTTTGAAACTACCGCCCCTGCCAATGCACTTTCCGTGCTGCAGGCGGAAAAAGAAGGGCTTACCAACTATTCAATTCTCGTATCCCATGTCCTGGTACCTCCTGCCATGGAAGGCATCCTGGACGATCCGTTCTGCGCCATCGATGCATTCCTCGGTGCCGGCCATGTTTGTGCGATCATGGGGTACAGGCAGTACCACCCCATTGCTGAAAAATATAAAATCCCCATCGTGGTGACGGGTTTTGAACCCCTTGACCTTGTACAGGGCATCTACAGGGCCGTTCTCCAACTGGAAAAAGGAGAATACCGGGTGGAAAACCAGTATGCCCGTGCGGTTTCGGAAACAGGGAACGTAGCAGCCCAAAACGTCATTGAACAGGTTTTTGAAGTGGCAGACCGCCAGTGGCGGGGTATCGGCACCATCCCACAAAGCGGCTACGCCCTTAAAGAAGCCTACAGTGCTTATGACGCCGGGAAAAGGTTCCGCCTTCAGGAAGAGCGCCCGCAGGACACAGGAGAATGCATTGCCGGAGCCATTTTGAAAGGACAGAAAAAACCGCATGAATGCCCCCATTTCGGAAAAAAATGTACCCCGAGGAACCCGCTGGGAGCACCCATGGTATCTTCTGAGGGTGCCTGTGCGGCCTACTACCATTTTGCAAGTACCAACGCCTAATAAAGATTTATGAAATCAAACAGCACCCTGCCAAAGACCATCCAACTGGCCCATGGAAGCGGGGGTCTGATGACCCGGGAATTGCTCGACCAAATCGTTTTCCATACCTTCCGAAACCCTTACCTGGAACAAAAACACGATGGTGCCATCGTTCCGTTGAAAGGGCCGGTGGTCATCTCCACGGATAGTTTTGTGGTCTCCCCCATCTTTTTTCGGGGGGGGGACATAGGCGAACTGGCAGTGAATGGTACGGTAAATGACGTCGCCATGTGCGGGGCTGTTCCGGAATTTATCAGCCTTGGCTTTATCATAGAGGAAGGCCTTGAGATGGACCAGTTCCTCAGGGTGGTGGAATCCGTGAAACGGGCCGCTGAGGAAGCCGGGGTACAGGTAGTTACCGGAGACACCAAGGTGGTTGAGAGCGGCAAGGGCGACAAGATCTTTATCAACACTACCGGGATCGGCAACCCCCATCCAAAGGCGGAGATTTCCATGGACCGCGTCGAGGCGGGAGACCACATCCTGGTGAGCGGTCCGATCGCAGCACACGGAATGGCCATCCTGTCTGAGCGCGAGGGCCTTGAATTTGAATCTGAAATCCAAAGCGACACCACCTGCCTGAACCACCTCGTACGGGATTTGCTGGACGAATTCGGCTCGGAGATCCACCTCCTCAGGGACCCGACTCGCGGCGGGCTTTCCGGAGTATGTTCTGAGATCGCCCAGGACAGTGAGCTGGGGATCTTGCTCAGGGAAAATGACCTGCCACTGGACAAACAGGTGGCGGCCGCCTGCGAGATACTCGGACTGGACCCGCTCTATGTGGCCAATGAA
>JAWWDW010000049.1:0-8562 GCA_033719735.1 Robiginitalea sp.
ACACCCCGTATCTTTTCAAAATGAGGCGCTACCGTTACTTCCAGTTGCGGGATGGAATACCGTTGCACAGGCAATCCGCTGCAAGTGGATGGGCCCTTGTCTGAAAACGTCCCGAGGATCAGGAATCCTCCGGGAGGAATTGCCATGCGGGCGATTTCAAGGTACCGCCCGATTTGTGATGTTCCTGTAAGAAAATGAAAGGCAGCCCGGTCGTGCCAGAGCGTGTAGGCGCGGTCCGCAGTAAATTCCAGGATATCCGATTCCACCCAACGAATTTTTTCAGCCTCCCTGCCGTACCGCTCCTGGGCCCGTTGAAGAGCAGCCCCGGATATATCAAGTACGGTCAGATCGGTGAAGCCTTTTTGGTACAAATGGTCGGAAAGGTAGCTGTCCCCACCCCCCACGTCGATAATAGGGGCATTTTGAGGCAAGCCCAAACGTTCAATCAGCCCGAGGGAGGCCATGGGAACCGGTTGGTACCATCCCACCGTCTCTGGAGGTTTGGTCCGGTAGACCGTTTCCCAATGCTCCTTTCCGGAAGGCACTTCTTCAGGCCCTTCCACTTTCTTATTCTTCCGCCATCTCCGGAGGGGCGACCACTACATAGTCGTACTGGATCTGCCAGCCTTCGGGTGTCTTTTTCCAAAAAACGAGGTAATCGCCAATAAGATTCATGGAGGGAATGGGACTGTCTTCATTGGCGGTAAAGCTTTGCAATCCCCGTCCCCGTTCCACAGCCTGGTCCCCCAGGTACTGGAAATCAAGGACTTCGAGTTGCAGGTCCCAGTCTCCCAGCTCTGCAGCATCGCGCTGGGCCTGTATCCAGGCATCCCGGCCCTGTATGGGAGGTTGACCGGAGATCATCTGGACAACGTCCGGGGCAAAATACTTCCCGGCCTCCTCAAACTTGCCTTCCCGTACCAGGATATTGATCATCTTGTTGGCCTCTTCAATGGCTGCCAGGGCCTCTTTGTACTCCCGCTCAGCATGCACCGCTTTCGCTTCTTCGGAAGGTTCGTTTTTCCCGGTACAGGAAACCACCAGAAAGGTCAGCAGTAAGATTCCGATACTTTTTTTCATCGTTGTAGTTTTTAGGAATGGAACAATAACGGATTGCGATAACCCTGTGGAAGATACTAAATTAAGGCCTAAGTGATCCCAAAAACGGATCCATTTGCTGATCCAATCCTGGTCCAGCTTTGGCAATCCGGGCCTGAGCCCTGGTATTGGGACCGGGATATAAGGGAAGGAAAGAATGAAGTCACAGGCATGGGACCATGCCCAACTGCACAGCCTCTGGTTTCGAATGTACTATCTGGAAAGAATGCCTAATGCTCCCCCTGCATCCCGTAATACAGGATGAGAATTACCCCGACCAGGTAACACAACATGGCCAGGATAATGATTACCTCGATTCTACCGAAGGTATCATCCAGAAATCTTCCGATTTTCCGGAGCATAGGGAGTGGGTATGTTATTTATATTTAATCAAATGGAAACCCGGTATATACCCTGTATACGAAGGCATAGAGCACTACCATAAACATGGCAAAACTGAACCAGGCAAAAAGCTTGAAATACCGCTTCACCAGGAAATGACCCAGGTTGCGGAACGCATTGATATAAATCTCTTTCAGGAGTAAAAGTGTATTCATAGTATTCCGATTTGGATTCCCTACAAAAGTATGGGGGCACCGACAACCCCGGCCTCAAGAATCGATCAATGAACCGATCGCAAGGTTGAAGGGAAATGCGAGTGCATTTTGTCGATTATAGCCCGCAAATAATAGGGTTGTAAGAAAAATCCGATGCTCGGTATCCGGAGCATTTCAACCGATGAACACCCCTGAAAACCACAGGTCAAATCCAATAAAATGGGGCATCCTTCTTGTGGTTTACTGATGGATTCAATACCTTCAGGAGGTGTTTGTAAAGTCTGATCTATTCGGCATCGTGTTCACCATGCTGTGCGTGGCACTGACGCTTTCCTGCGGGAACTCCAAAAACAAAGCCATGGATACGATCCCTTTCAGGGTCAATAGCCTGCGGGTCCCCTGTGAGGGGGTCGCCCCCATGGAGTGCCTGGAAATACGTAGGGGAAATTCAGACACCTGGGAACTCTTTTATTCGAAAATCGAAGGATTTGAGTACGAGGAGGGCTACCTGTACCGGATTCGGGTGCGGGAAGAAAAACTGGATCCTTCGCAGGTCCCTGCGGATGCCAGTTCTATCAGGTACACCCTGGTTGCGGTGGAGGAAAAGGTCCGGGACCCCAAACTTCTACTAAACGATATCTGGGTGCTACAGGAACTCGAGGGTCGGCAGGTAGGGGAAGAAATGCTGGATGGACAACTCCAAAGACCCTATATCGAATTCCACCTGAGGGACCGTCGCTTTATGGGCACGGACGGATGCAATACCTTCCGGGGGTCTATAGTCTCCATAGAGGACGGGGAATTTCAGATGGGTCCGGTAATGAGCACCCGGATGTTGTGCAGAAACATGAACCTTCCCGAGGCCTTCCTGAAATCACTCTCCAGGGTGGACTCATTTACGCTTAAGGAGGGTTACCTGGCCCTCCTTGAAGGGGATACCGAATTGCTTATATTCCGGAAATCCGACTGACACATCCTGTTTTAAATCACCAGAACGAATATTTAAAATCTCCAGCACATGAAGACTTCCAGTATCAAATTCGCTTTTATTGCCGCCCTGTTGGTGGTGGGAACCGCAGGATGCAAACCCAAAAAGGGCTCCAAACCGGCAGAGGAGGCCGCAGAACCCACAGAAGCGGTCAGCACCTCATTTCAGGATGAACACAACAGCCGGAATTCCCTTGACTGGAACGGCACCTACCAGGGGACCCTCCCCTGCGCGGATTGCGAGGGGATCAAAACAAGGCTGACCCTGACGGAAAGCGGGGAATTCGACCGCATGGTGCACTACCTTGGAAAGGAGGAAACCGGCAGATGGGACTCCGGCACATTCCAGTGGAATGAGGCTGGATCACAAATAACCCTGAACCCTCTGGAAGGGGAACCCCAAAGTTACCAGGTAGGCGAAAACCGGTTGTTCCACCTGGACCGGGAAGGAAAGCGCATCACCGGGGATTTGGCCGAAAAATACGAGCTCGTGAAAAACAGGGCAGATTACCAGCTTGAAAACAAAAAATGGATCCTCACAGAAATCATGGGGAAAGAATTCACCCCGGGGGAAGGCAACAATGAGGCCTACCTGTATTTCGACCGGGAAACCGGAAGGGTCTCCGGCAATAACAGCTGTAATTCAATCAATGGCACGTATGACCTGCAGGAGGGAAACCGGATTTCCTTCAGCCGGATGGCATCCACCCTGATGGCCTGCCCGGATATGCAAACCGCGGACCTGTTTAACGAAGTCCTGGAGCGGGCGGACAATTACACGGTTGCCGATGGCATCCTGAGCCTGAACAAGGCCCGGATGGCACCCATGGCGCGTTTCAGGCAGGAATGATTCCCAGGTCTCCCTTCGAATGAAGGAGCCGTTGCAGAAACTCCGGGTATCCCATAGCATACATCTTCTCGAACTCGGATGGGGACAACAGCCCGGCAAGGAGTTGGGCCGGAAGGGGAACAGGCTTGTTTTCAAGCCACTCCAGCCCAAAAGTATACCAGTCCGATCCCCTGACCTGCAGCTCCGTATACTCGAACTGGACACCCGCCGTAACAGGTGTCCCCAGGGGGTGGAAGGTCCTCTGGCCACCGGTGGTTTCAATGATCGTAGCCAGACGGCGCTTTAAAACGGAAACCCGGGTTGCCGTACTGTCCTCTGGCAAAAGGGATGAGGCAGTTTCCGGGGTTGACGGAAAACCCAATTTTTCCCAGGATTCCAGAGAGCCCTTGATTCCCGGGGCGATCTCCTGCAACCCGGAGGCCGCTAACCGGTATTTCAATTCCAAGCGGTTTTCCCGGAACTTGACCCCCAGGTCCCTTCGGCCGGGAAGCACCAGATATCTGTCCTCCCTGTATTCACGGGTAAATGAGGTCGGTGGCAATGCATTAAACCAACGGTGTATTTCGCCAATGGGCCGGTTTTGAAACCATCGTACTTCCCGGGTCCTGAAACTTGTAATCTGGGCCATGCCATGCGGGTTTACTATGGGAAAGGCCGTCTGCAGCCCTTCAGTTCCATAAAAGTATCAAACCGAAGGGGTTCCGGGCAATAATCCATGATGCGCGATCAAAAAAAAAGCCGGGCACCTAAGTGACCCGGCCTTTCGAGCTCATGGTAAGCTACCTCATTATGCCTCACAGCTCACACATTCCTTCTTCTGCCGGAATTTTTGGGCGGCATTCATGCTGTGCTGGTAATACAGGGATTTGAGCCCCAGCTTCCAGGCCGTAACGTGGATCTTATTGATTTCCTTTACGGGCATGTCAGGATGTACGAGAATGTTTACGGACTGTCCCTGATCGATGTGGTTCTGACGGTTGGCCGCCTGGTAAATAATGGCCAACTGGTCGATTTCGGCATAGGTCCTGAAGACGTCCTTTTCGTGATCGGTCAGGAAATCCAGGTGTTGAACGCTACCATCCATATCCCGGATACTGCGCCATACCTCAGGGGTATTCTGCCCTTTTTCCTCCAGGAGTTCCATCAGGAAGGGGTTCTTGATGGTCGTCTTGATCTTGGCAATATCCTTCACGTAGATATTGGACCAGATCGGTTCGATCCCCTGGGATACCTGACCCAGGATAAAGGCCGAAGAAGTGGTGGGGGCAATGGCGTTCAGGGTCGCATTCCGCCTTCCGTACCCCTTGAGCACCTCGGGCTCCCCGAAACGCTCGGCCAGTTCTTCCGAAGCCTTGTAGGAGCGCTCCTTGATACTCCTGAAAATCTCGCTGTTCAGGTCATACGCTTCCTGGCTGTCAAAGGGGAGCCTTCTCGATTGCAGCAGGGAATGCCATCCAAGGACACCGAGTCCGAGGGCCCTGTTTTCTTTGGCAAAGTTGTAGGCCCGCTCCATAAACAAAAAGGTCTGCCGGTCGTCCAGGTCTTCCGAATCCCGGAAGCTTTCGAGCTTTTCGATAAACTCACTAAGAACGGCGTCCAGGAAATAGACCATGGTCTCCACGGCATCGGTATTCTTCCACTTCTCGTAATGCAGTACGTTGATAGAAGAGAGCACACATACAAACGACCACTTTTCATTGGAAGGCAACATGATTTCCGTGCAGAGGTTGCTCGCATGGATCCGGTGCTTATTCTCCCTGTACACCTCGGGCGCCCCGTTGTTGGCATGGTCCCTGAAGAAGATGTAGGGATATCCCATTTCCCCCCGGCGCTGCAACACTTTGGCCCAGATGGACCTTTTTTCGGTGTCCCCATCGATCATTTCCTGCATCCATTCGTCTGAGACGGTAACCCCATGGGTGAGTTGCTGGATGGTGTTCCCCTCCGTGCCGATTTCCAGGAACTCTTCAATGTCCTTGTGGTCTATCGGCAAATAGGGTGAAAACCTGCCGCGTCTGACCGAGCCCTGGCTCACCACGTCGACCATCTTGTCAAAAAGCTGCATGATGTGGACCGCCCCGGAAGCGTACCCGTTGTTCTTTACGGGAGATCCCCTGTGGCGGATTTTGCCGAAATACCCGGAAGTACCCCCGCCCAGCTTTGACATCATCCCCACCTCGGACTGGGTATAGAGGATGTTGCCCATATCATCGTCAATATGGGACCCGAAGCAGCTGATCGGCAGTCCCCTGCGCTTTCCGAAATTCGACCATACCGGAGAGGCCAGCGAAAAATACCCTTCGCCCATGTAGCGATAGAATTTATCTGCATACCCGGGGATTTGCAGGATCTCTTCTGCCCGGTCGGCAATCTCACGGATGCGTTCTTCCGCGGAAACCCCTTCAGGCAGGTAGCCCGAAGCCAGGAACTTCCGGCTGTGGTCCGTAAGCCATTTAAAGGCAGGCTCTCCCTGGGAGGATTTCGCCTCCTGCAGGGTTTCTTTTCTCGCATTTACCAGCTCCTCTACGGCTGGTTTTTTGATTTCATTCTGTTGGTCTGTTGAGTTAGTTGCAGTGTTCTCGCGCATGGTTTAGAATAGGTCTTCGCTGGTTATACTTTGAGTTCGTTTGCTGTAGTTTATGGATCGCTTGACGAAGAAATCCCCGTGTTTGGTGCCGATGATCTCATCATCAAACCATTCGGTCTCCTGCAGGATGGCCTCGTTTACGTCGAATATTTTTTTGATGCCGATGCTCTCGAGGGATTTGTTGAACCGGTTCTTGATGAATTCCTCCACCACCTTTTTCGGGAGGAATTCCAGCTCCCCTGCCTCGAAGATCCAGTCGACAATCTTGCTTTCAGCCTCATAGGCCTCCCGGCAGACATCCTGGATCATCTGCTTGTACCCGTCGTCAAACCAGTCCGGGTTTTCCTGCTGCAGGATCTTAATGATGTCGATGCCAAAATCCCCATGGATCTGTTCTTCTTTGGAGGTTGCCTCCACAGCGTTTGAGATGCCCTTCAGCATGTTTTTATGCTTGTTGAAGGCCATGATGATCAGGAACTGTGAGAAGAGGGAAACGTGTTCGATAAACAGGGAGAACAGCAGGATGGATTCCGCGTATTCCCGGTTGTCCTCGCTCTTGGCATTCTTCAGGGCGGTTTCCAGGTAGTGTACCCGCTTCATGATCACGGGGTTTTTCTTCAGATTGCTGAACTCGTGGTTCAGCCCGAGGATTTCAAGCAAGTGGGAGTAGGCGTCGTGGTGGCGCACCTCACTCTCCGCAAAGGTGGCACCCACGGCTCCAATTTCCGGCTTGGGCATCCGGTGGTAGATATCCCCCCAAAACGTTTTTACAGCTACCTCAATCTGGGAGATGGCCAGCATGGTATTCTTGATGGCATTCCGCTCCACGTCGTTGAGCCGGGTTTTGAAGTCCTGCACATCACTGGTGAAGTTGAATTCTGTATGGATCCAGTAGGAGTGTCGTATGGCGGGTACGTATTCGTAGAGTTGCGGATACTCATAGGGCTTCAGGTTGATCCGTTTTTCAAAGATGTTGGATTGACGGCGGCGGGCCTGTTCATTCCTGTAGAGGATATAGGCCTTGGCCACATCGTGGAAGGTGCTTCCCATGAGTTTGTCCTCCACCATATCCTGAACCTGTTCCACCGTTGGGGTGTATTCCGGGTCTTCTTCCTTCCTGAGAAGCAGGCCTTCGTATACCTGCATCGAGATGATCTCTGCGTCTTTTCGGGTTCCGTTACCCACGGCGCCCATGGCTTTTTCAATGGCATTCGTAATTTTTTCGAGCACAAAGGGCGCAGTGCTGGAATCACGTTTGATAATCTGGGAAATCTCCATTTTAAAATCTATTATATTCTTAGCAATCAATTAATTACAAAAAAAAGCCCCGCCTGAAATCGAAGCAAAAGTCACCTCCAGTCCGCAACTGAAAACCATGTTAAAAACACAAACTAAGAGGGGGTGAATTAATCTCCACTGTAAAGTTTGCAATTTGTTTACATGAATTTCATACGGTCGCGAAGAACTATTCAACATTTTATTAACGATTCAAATTCCGCTTTAATTCCGGGTCGAAAGCAGCTGAAAACAAGAGGGTAATCGAGGGATTTTCCGGGTATAAAACAGGGGCTGAAACAAAATTTCTTAACAATTTCACCCCGGCTACCGCCGGAAATTTTTCCAAAAAGGCTGGTTGAAAACGTCAGATTCCAAAAATCAGGTCGGGAAAAACGTTAAAAGAAGTGTGCTGCGTATCGCATGACCCGAAAGGTGCACTGAAAGGGTTCTGCAGTTTCCCGGAGTACCTTTATTACTAGGGGTGGGAGGGTAAATCCCCCCGAGAGGTATATAACTTGATACCTCCTCAACAAGGAGCACTCCCGGGAGCACTTACCAACGAAACGGCCGGAATCCAAACCCGAATTCCACCCAATCTGCTGCAAAGCCAAGTGTTTTCAGGCCCACCTGGGCATAGGCCCATTTGTTGATGTTGTATCGAATGGCAGGCCTCAGGAAGAGCGCCTCCTTTCCCAGCTTGTCGGTGATATAGGTCCCGCCGTGGAGCAGGGTGGTTAACCGCCAGAACATAAAATCATACCCCGCGTGTATCCCCACCAAATCATTCTTGCCCTCCCCTTCCGGGTAGGTTGCCTTCACGCTGTTGTCCACAAAGTAATCGAGGCCGACCGAAACACTGTGCATACTGTTGAATTTATGCTGGTAATCCAGTACCAGTGAAAAAGTGCCATACCGGGTATCCGTACCAGCATCCTCTTCGGTCTGGACGGTCCCCAGGGCCATATAAACATTTATGCTCTGGTTATCGGGAACCTTTACGTTGGGAGTCTTCTCCGAACGTTGGTACCGGCTCTGCAGCCGACCCTCCGGATAGGCCCCTTTGTAGGTTTTGTGCTGGTCGGCATTGTAATGGTAGCGCAACCCCACATTGACCCCGAACATATTCAACCCCCAGTTCGGGGTAAAGCTTCGGCCATTGCTAAAGTGCGAAAGGTCGATGCCATAGGTGATATCCATTTCCGGGG
>JAWWDW010000050.1:0-8409 GCA_033719735.1 Robiginitalea sp.
CGCCCGCCTGATGGAACAGGTGTCCGATATCATACGAAGCTGCACCGATGACCGTGGTGAGGGTGGTCTGTACTTCAGAACTAAAATTTCCCCCGAAAGGATCCGTATTGGGGTCTGTATAGATGACCTGGTCGGTTGCTGCAATCAGTTCCAGCTGGATGGCCAGGTCCCTTTCAAAAACCTCGTTGACCCGGGTCACGGTAGCATTGATCGCGGCCAGGGCATCGGCTACGGTACCTCCGTGGTACTGGGTATACTCCCCTGTTGTGGCCACTGCGAGCCGGTAGGTCCTCAGTTGCTGGTCGTCAAAAAGTTTCGCCGGGGTGGCTCCCGGTACCGCCTTGGCTGTAAGTGCTTCGGTTTTACACACCCAGCCCTCTCCTATGGGCTGTAATTCGTCCCTGGAAAAGAACAGGTAGGTATCCGGGGAATTGGGTGCCCGCTCGAGATAATGCACCCGGGAGGTTTCCAGCTCCACGATCATCCCCTGTAATCCCTTTTGAGAAAAACTGAACCGGATCCTGGAGGGGGCTCCCTCCATACTGTAGCCCACATAGGAACGGATACCCGGGTAGCGCTCCTGCAATTCTGCGGACATAACCGAACGTTCTTTTACCCGATACTTCCTGGGGCTCCCCGACGCATCCGGAAATAGAAGCACCGTTTCGGCCCCGTCCCCGGCCTGCAGTTCTGCCAGTTTACGGCTCAGCTGTGCTTCCCTGAGCATAAATGCCCTGCCCGACTCCTGTTTGATCACCTGCCCGGAAAGCGTGCGCTGGTTGGGAACCAGCGAACCGTTTTCCCAGTAAAGACCCACCTCCTGGGACAGTGTATTTAAGCCGAAAAAAAGTAGGGGAATTGAAAGAACAAGACGTAACTTTGTCTGCATCAACCGGCATTTGCTCCGCAAAATAAGCTTTTTTATTATTTTGTCTTTGTGTTAACCGTTCAAGGTCTTTCCAATTACGACAACCGGCAACCCAGTGTGGTGACCATTGGAACATTCGATGGCGTGCATATTGGCCACCGGAAGATCCTCGAACGACTCATCGCTTCCGGGCGGGAACAGCAGCTGCAAAGTACCCTGCTGACCTTTTTTCCGCATCCCCGCATGGTCCTGCAAAAGGACAACCAGATAAAACTCCTCAATACCATAGAGGAAAAGTCTGCCATCCTGGAACGCCTTGGCCTCGACTGCCTGGTCATCCATCCCTTCACCCTGGAATTTTCCAGGAAATCAGCCACCGATTTCGTCCGGGAGATCCTCGTGGAAAAACTTCGGGTCAAAAAGATCATCATCGGGTACGACCACCGCTTCGGAAGAAACCGAAATGCAAACATACGGGACCTGCAGAGCTTTGGAAACATCCTGGAGTTCACTGTGGAGGAAATCCCCGCACAGGAAATTGACGAGGTCTCGGTAAGCTCCACCAAGATCCGCAAGGCCCTGGAGTCGGGGGATCTGGAAACTGCCAATGCCTACCTGGGATATGAATACATGCTCACCGGTACGGTGGAAGCGGGAAAAAAGCTGGGGCGGGACCTCGGGTTTCCAACGGCCAACCTCAGGATTGAAGCGGACTACAAACTCATTCCGTCCAGCGGGGTCTACCTGGTGCGGAGTGCCCTGAGCGGACGGCAGGTTTACGGGATGATGAACATAGGGACCAACCCGACCGTGGATGGAAGCCGGCGCCATATCGAGGTTCATTTCTTCGATTACCAGGGGGATCTCTACGGTTCCCCCCTGCAGGTGGACCTGCTGAAGCGAATCCGGGATGAGCGGAAATTCGATTCCCTGGATGCCCTTAAAAACCAGCTCGGCCAGGACCGCCTTCGCGCCCAGGAGCTAATCCGCGGATTATGATCTCAAAACTGCTGTTTTCACGGATCGATAACAGCCCGCTGATTATTTTTCGGATCTTTTTCGGAATCCTGATCAGTCTGGAAAGTTTTGGGGCCATCCTTACCGGATGGGTGAAGCGGACCCTTGTAGACCCGGACTTTACCTTCAGTTTTATCGGTTTTGAATGGCTGCAGCCCCTGCCCGGGTATGGGATGTATTTCTATTTCATCCTGATGGGGATCCTGGGGGTCTCGGTGGCCCTGGGGTACCGGTACCGGCTGAGCATGATCGCCTTTACCCTGCTATGGGCCGGGGCCTACCTGATGCAAAAAACCGCCTACAACAACCACTACTACCTGCTGGTCCTCCTGTCAGCGATCATGTGTTTTATGCCGGCAAACCGGGCCTACAGCCTGGACGTCCGAAGAAACCCAACACTCCGCAGGGATCGCATGTTCGCCCTTGTGAAATGGATCGTTGTCGCACAACTAGTGATCGTTTACACCTATGCCGCCATCGCAAAACTCTACACGGATTGGCTCGATTTTTCGATCATTGCCCAGTTGATGGAATCCCGCGCGGACTATTTCCTGATCGGGGGCTTGCTGCAGGAACCCTGGGTACACAAGGCAATAGGCATCTTCGGGATCCTCTTTGATTTCAGCGTGGTCCCGCTGCTCCTCTACCGGCCTACCCGGAAATGGGCATTTGCTGCCTCGGTGTTTTTCCACCTTTTTAACTCCCTGGTCTTCCAGATCGGGATCTTTCCCTATCTGTCCCTGGCCTTTACCGTGTTTTTCTACGAGCCTGAGACCATCCGGCGCATCTTTTTCAAAAAGAAGCCCGTCCCCGGACCCGGGACGGTTTCCAGGCCCCGGAACGCCCCGGCCCTCCTGGTTGGCGTTGGAATATACTTCCTTATCCAGCTGGTTTTGCCCGTCAGGCACCACTTTATACAGGGGGACGTACTCTGGACCGAAGAGGGCCATCGCATGAGTTGGCGCATGATGCTCAGGTCCCGAAGCGGCAATCTGAGATTCCGTGTGGTGGATAAGCAGACCGGAGCCACAGAGTGGATCCGGCTGGAGGAATGGCTTTCAGACAAACAGGCCCGAAAAGTACAGGCCTATCCCGATTTCATCTGGCAATTTGCCCAAAGGCTTAAAGGGCACTACCGGGAAAAGGGCCGGGACATTTCGGTATACGTATCGGGGACGGCCCGTGTCAACCGCAGGCATCTGGCACCTCTGATCGACCCGGAAACCGACCTGGCATCCGTACCCTGGGATCCTTTCCGACACCATGAGTGGATCCTGCCTTCTCCCTATACCAAAGGACAGGAATAGGCCTTTTAAAAAGGGGGTTCCCTCCTTTTGGCTCTTCCCAAATTGTCCTACCTTTACGGCCTTTAAGAGGAATTTCTATGCTGCCATTACAGTACATCCGGGAAGCGTCTGACAGCATCGCCGGTGCCATGGATAAAAGGGGGATGGACGCCAGGCCCATCCTTTCGAAAATACTCGAGCTCGACGAGGAGCGAAGGAGCCTGCAAACCCGCCTGGACCAGACTCTTGCGGAGGCAAATCAAAAATCAAAGGAAATCGGGGAACTCTTCAAAGCGGGCAAAGGGGCTGAGGCGCAGTCGCTAAAAGAGGCGTCCGCCCGCCTTAAGGAACAATCAAAGGAGTTACAGGAACGCCTCAACCTGGCGGCCGAAGCCCTGCAGGAAACCCTCTACCTTTTACCGAATGTCCCCCACCCTTCCGTTCCGGCTGGACAGGACGAAACGGACAACGAGGTGGTCTTCGAAAAAGGCGACATCCCAAAGCTGGGAGAAAAAGCACTGCCCCACTGGGAGCTGGCCAAGAAATTCGACCTTATCGACTTCGAACTCGGGGTAAAAATAACCGGGGCCGGGTTTCCCGTGTATAAAGGAAACGGCGCCCGCCTCCAGAGGGCGCTGATTTCCTATTTTCTGGATGTGAATACCGGGGCCGGGTATCAGGAGGTTCAGGTACCCCACCTGGTCAATGAGGCTTCGGGCTTTGGGACCGGGCAACTGCCCGACAAGGAAGGGCAGATGTATCATTTGGAAGCGGACAACCTGTACCTGATCCCCACAGCAGAGGTACCGATTACCAACCTGTTCCGGGATGTGATCCTGGAGAAAGGAAATCTCCCGGTCACCTACACGGCCTACTCCCCCTGTTTCCGGCGGGAAGCCGGCAGTTATGGGGCCCATGTTCGGGGCCTGAACCGCCTCCACCAGTTTGACAAGGTGGAAATCGTCCGGGTTGAGGAACCGGAAAACTCCTACGAGGCCCTGGATTCGATGGTGGCCCACGTCAGGGGGATCCTCGATGCCCTGGACCTCCCCTACCGCATCCTGCGCCTTTGTGGGGGAGACCTTGGTTTTACCGCTGCCCTGACCTATGATTTCGAAATTTACTCCGCCGCCCAGCAGCGCTGGCTGGAAGTGAGCTCCGTATCGAATTTCGAGGCCTTTCAGGCAAACCGCCTGAAACTGAGGTACCGGCAGGGATCCGAAAAACCCCGGCTGGCCCACACCCTGAACGGCAGCGCCCTGGCCCTCCCGCGTATCCTTGCGGGGATCCTGGAGAATTACCAGGAGCCCGATGGCATCAGGGTCCCGGAGGTTTTGGTCCCCTATACGGGCTTCGACAGGATTTCCTGAAAAAAGCATCGGGCCGGCGGCTTATTTCAGGCCTTTGGAAGTTCTTAACGCCTGGGAGGGCTGCAACTTCGTATCTTTGGAAAAAGGGTTTACGTGAAACGATGGTTCCTCATATGGATACTCCTTCTTTTTGAATCCCCGCTGATGGGTCAGCAGGACTTTCTGGCCAAGCAATACTTCAACGATGGGGACTTTGAAAAGGCCGTGGTGTTCTATGAAAAACTGGTAGCCAGCAATCCGCGCAGGATGGACTACTCAGAACAACTCGTTAAATGCTACCAACAACTGCAACAGTATGACGAGGCCATTTCCTTTCTTCAGAAACGCATTGAAACGGGTTCCGCCCATCCCACGGTCTATATCGACCTGGGATATACCTACCGGCTGAAGGGAGCCCCTGAAGAGGCCGAGCGTTGGTATGAAGAGGCCATGCACCTTTTGGAATCCAACCCGAATTTTGGCTATGTCATCGGCTTTAAATTCCAGCGATACACCCTGCTGGACTACGCCCTGAGGGCCTATCAAAGGGCTATGGAACTGAACCCTGAACTGGACTACAACACACAAGTGGCCCGGATCTACGGGGAGCAGGGGGATATTGAACAGATGTATGAGGCCTATATGGACCTGTTGGCCGAACGGGAATCCATAAAACCCAATATATTGCGCGTCCTGGACGGTTTTATTACTTCTGACCCCGAGGCAGAGAACAACCTGCTGTTGCGAAAAACACTGCTGACACGGGCACAGAAAAACCCGGATCCCCTATGGAATGAAATGCTGAGCTGGCTGTTTGTCCAGCAGGAACAATTCAGCAGTGCCCTGACCCAGGAAAAGGCCATCTACCGCCGTCAGGACAACTCCAATCTCGACCGCATCATCAGCCTGGGGCGGATGGCGGAAGATGCCCCGGACCTGGAGGCTGCAGAATCGGCCTTTAAATTCATCGAAAAGGAGAGCTCGGATCCTGTGACCCGGCTCAATGCCAGGCTGCACCTGATCGACATCGGACTGCTTAGGGATCCCGATCAGAACCTCGGAAAAACCCGGAAGGCCTATGAAGAACTGATACTGCAATACGGGTATCAGGCCAACACCCTGCAGCTTCAGGTTAGTTATGCGAATTTTCTGACGTTTCGCCTGGATCAGCCGGAGGAGGCCATCCGGATCCTCAAGGAGTGTATGGAACTGCCCATGTCTAATTATACCGAAGGATACCTCAAAATGAACCTGGGCGATATCCTGGTGTATACCCGGCGGTTCAACGAGGCCCTCATCAATTTTTCACAGGTGCAGAAAAGGCTTAAAAATGACGTAATGGGTCAACAGGCCCGCTTCAAGGTGGCACAGACCAGTTTTTACAAAGGGGATTTTGACTGGGCCCTTACCCAGCTCAAGGTGCTTCGGAATTCCACTTCCCAGCTCATCGCCAACGACGCCATGCAACTCAGCCTGATCATATCCGATAATTCCCTGGAAGATTCCACCCAGACGGCCCTTCGAAAATACGCCCGGGCCGATTTACTGCGGTACCGGCAAAAGGATGAAGAGGCCCTGGAGATCCTGGGGGCCTTGCTCGGCCAGCACAAGGGAGAGCGCATCGAGGACGAGGCCCTGCTGATGCAGGGGAACCTGCTGGAAGCCAGGGGGGATTACGCAGGCGCCCGGATGAGCTACCTGAAGATTATTGAATTCTTCGGTCAGGACATCCTTGCGGATGACGCCCATTTTGCCCTGGCGGAATTGTACAGGACCCGGCTTGGGGAACCTGAAAAGGCCATGGAACACTACCGGGAAATTATCTTCAGCTTTCAGGATAGTTACTTTTTCCCGGAGGCGCGAAGGCAATTCCGAATCCTGAGGGGGGATCCGGTCAACTAATAAAACGCAGCAACAACATGTTCATATACAATGTCACCATCAATGTGGAGCCTGAGATCCGGGATGCCTGGCTGAAATGGATGCAGCAGACACACATCCCTGAAATGCTGGCCACCGGAAAGTTTCACGAAGCCCGAATCTGCCGTGTCCTGGTGGCTGAGGAAACTGGCGGGTATACCTATGCAATACAGTACCACACCTCCAGCAAAAAGCTGCTGGAGGATTATTACCGGGAAGATGCGGAGCGGATGCGACAGGACGGCATGGACCGTTTTGGCGAAAAATTCGTCGCCTTCCGGACCGAACTGGAAATTGTAAGCGAACACTGAGACGGTATCGGATGGAAGCCCTTTTATTTTTCAGGACCCGATGAGCCGGAAAGGCCGCTCCCGGCGAAAAGGGAGCCCAGCTGGCGGACGGGAGGTTCGGCCCAAAAAACACCTCGGGCAGCACTTCCTCAAAGACACCTCCATTGCCCGCAAAATCGCCGACACCCTAACCCTTACCCAAACCCGGAATGTGCTGGAGATCGGCCCGGGTACGGGAGTCCTGACCCGACCCCTGCTGGAACGCCCCGTCAATATCATTGCGGTAGACCTGGATACGGAATCCGTCCGCTACCTGAAAAGCAACTTCCTTCCAGAAGTTTCCCTTTTGGATTTGCCCTACCAGTCCCTTGAAATCCTGGAGGCGGACTTTCTCAAGCTGGACCTGAATCCCCTGTTTGGGGGAACCCCCTTTGCCATCACCGGGAATTTTCCCTATAACATTTCCTCTCAGATCGTTTTCCGCCTCCTGGAAGTCAGGGACCGCGTCCCGGAATTCAGCGGCATGTTCCAGAAAGAGGTTGCCGAGCGGATTTGTGCGGGGCCCGGCTCCAAAACCTACGGCATACTGTCCGTCCTGGTCCAGGCATTTTACGAGGCAAGGTATTGCTTTACGGTCCCCCCGGAAGTCTTCGATCCTCCGCCCAAGGTGGCCTCCGGGGTGCTGCATCTGGCGCGGAAGGCGGACTATAAACTCGAGTGCGATGAAGCCCTGCTGTTCAGGGTGGTGAAGACCGCCTTTAACCAAAGGCGAAAAACCCTGCGCAACAGTCTTAAGAGCCTGCAGCTCTCAGATAATCTAAAAGAAGATGCTATCTTTGACCAACGCCCGGAACAGCTGAGTGTTCCGGAATTCATAAGCCTGTCAAAGAGAATCTCGGATGACACCCTTTAAACTTACCGAGGAGCTGCTCACAGAAATCGAACAGCTCATCGATACCCGCCAAAATCAGACCCTCCGTTCCATGATGGAGGAGTACCACTATGCGGATATCGCCGAGGTAATTGACGAACTGGACGAGGACCAGGCTACCTTCTTAATCAAACTCCTGGACAGTGAAAAAACCTCAGATGTCCTCACGGAACTGGACGAGGATATCCGGGAAGCGATCCTGAAAAACCTTTCCTCCAAAGAAATCGCCGGGGAACTGGAAGAGCTCGATACGGACGATGCCGCAGACATCGTGGGGGAGCTGCCCAAGGAGATCGTGCAGGAAGTCATCTCGGAGATCACCGACCGGGAACACGCCCGGGATATTGTGGACCTGCTGCGGTACGATGAAAACTCAGCCGGGGGCCTGATGGCCAAAGAACTTGTGAAGGTCAATGAAAACTGGACCGTGCTGACCTGCGTTAAGGAGATGCGGCAGCAGGCCGAAAACGTCACCCGGGTCCATTCCATTTATGTGGTGGACGACGAGGGGCTCCTCAAGGGGAGGCTTTCCCTGAAAGACCTTCTGACCGCCTCCACAAAATCCCATATCAGGGATGTCTACATCCCAAAGGTAGACTCGGTCAATGTAAATGAAAAACCGGAAGAGGTGGCCAAAATCATGTCCAAATACGATCTGGAAGCCATTCCGGTCGTGGACGAGATCGGCCGGCTTGTAGGCCGGATTACCATTGACGACATTGTGGATGTCATCCGGGAGGAAGCCGAA
>JAWWDW010000051.1:0-8404 GCA_033719735.1 Robiginitalea sp.
CCCGGATGCACCTATTACAGCAAGTGTCCTTGTCACGGACATCACCTGCTTGGGCAACGACGGCATTGTCGAGATTTACGATGTCCAGGGAGGCTGGGGCGGATACACCTACTATGTGGGAACCAGCGCTCCTTCCGGGCCTGGAGACTACGTGGCTTCTCCCCGTTTTGAAAACCTGACGGCTGGCACCTACCAGGCGTGGGTGGTCGATCAGCAAGGTTGTGAACAGCTGATCCAGGACAACATTATCCTGTCTGACCCGGCGCCCATCACTGCCGCCCTGCAGGTGAACCAGGAAAACTGTACCAGTTTCCAGGGAGAAATCGAAGTAGTGAGTACTATCGGAGGCCAGGGCAGTAACTACACCTACCAGCTTATCCTGAACGGTTCCGATTTCGGAGCCCCTCAGACCAGCCCGGTTTTCAGTGGCCTCGGTGCAGGAACGTATGAAGTGCGGATTTCTGACCAGTGGTCCTGTACCGCTGTGGTCGGTCCCGAAATCCTGTACGAACCGATTACCCTTACCGGTACGGTCGTAAAACCCATTGACTGTACTGCCAGCCCGGATGGGGAAATCACCATCAATGTGAGCGGTGGTTCTTCAAACCTGGAATTCACGGTGGTATATCCCGATGGGATCACCACCGACACCAACAATACGGGTGTTTTCACAGGCCTGAGCCAGGCGGGGTTATACAACTTTACCGTTACGGATCTGGATACAAACCCTGTGTGTACAAGCACCCTTGACGTAACCCTTGAGAATCCGACCCCGGTTACCCTGGATCCGGCAACCATTACCGATGTGAGCTGTTTTGGTGGAAGCGACGGAAGCGTTCGGGTTAACCTCGAGCCCACCGGGCCGGGTGTGAATGACAACCCGCCCTATACCTTCAACCTCTACGACGGAGGCGGGGCCCTTTGGGCCGGACCTCAGGCAGATCCGCTTTTTACCGGGCTGCCGGCTGGGAACTATACCGTAGAGGCCATTTCCGCCCTGGGTTGTTCGGCAACCCAACCCATCACGATCGGGGAACCGACCCCACTGGCCCTGGGTGCAGTTGCAACGGCCTTTAGCTGTGCGCCTGACAACACCGTCAATACAGCTACAATCACCGCTACGGTACCCGCAGGAGCAGGGACAGCCCCGTACCTGTACAGCATCGATGGGGTGAACTACCAGAGCAGCAACACCTTTGAGGTAGTGGACAATGGATTGACGCAAAACATCACGGTTTTCGTAAGGGATGCCAACAATTGTCAGGAAACGGCCCTGGTGAGCATTGAACCGCTCAACAGCTTCACGGCAGCTGTTTCCCAGAATATCGCCATTACCTGTACGAACCCGGAAGAAGTGACCGTAAGCGTTACCGATGATGGAAACCCGGCAAATTCCTACACCTTTGAATTATTGCCTGTCGGCAACCCGAATGGTACCCTTATCAGCACTCCTGCGAACACAACCGCTGTGTTTGAGCTCACCGCCCCTGGAAGCTATACCTTCAGGGTTACGGACAACACCACCGGATGTTACGTGGTGACCGCTCCTTATGATGTCGCGCCTTTTGACCTGATTGCCGCAGTGGCCACCCCGGTAAGTCCGGTAGTCTGTTTCGGGGATGCAAACGGGGAGGTTTCGATTGACATCAGTGGATACAGCGGAAATTATACCTATGAAGTGTTTACCAGCTCCGGGATTTCTACCGGGATTTCCGGTCCGGCTTCCACGGCCACCAATCCGTTGACCATAGCAGGGCTTTCGGGGGGTAACTACTTCGTCCGGATCGTTGAAGACGATGCTCCGTTCTGCCAGGAGGATTCTAACGTATTCACCATTGTTTCCCCGGATATGGCACTTTTCGCAACCGTTTCGGAAGTAGCCAATGTTACCTGTACCAACGACCAGGGGGAGATCCTCGTGGCCCCTGAAGGTGGCTATGCCCCCTACGACATCGTATTGACGAATATAACCACGGGTCAGGTTTACACGGCTACCGATGTGTCTTCCCAGGTCTTTACCGGTCTTTCTGCCGGAGACTTTACGGTAGAGGTCACAGATGATGCGGGCTGTGTCTACAACGACGGAATTACCCTTACCGAGCCCTTGCCCATTACGGCAGATATCACCGCAACTCCGACCACGCTAGCCTGTTACGGGGATAAAAATGCCACAGTTACGGCCATTAATGTAACTGGCGGAGAGGGTAGTTACAACTACCAGTTGAATGTCTATGACGCCAGTGGTACCACCATTGTCTTTACCTCGGGAACGCAGCCCAGCCCGGTTTTTGAAAACCTCGGGGCGGGGACCTACAGCATCACCGTCACAGACGGGTGGGACTGTGGCGTGGAAACCCCTCAGGTGGTAATTACCGAGCCCGTGGAGGTATTCAGTTCCCTGGTACAAACCTCCCAGATGACCTGTAACAACGATGCTGAGATCATTCTTACAGCCACCGGTGGAACAGGACCCTACGAATACAGTACAGATGGCATCAACTACAGTCCGATGTCTGGTGGGAACACCCACACCTTCAGTGTGACGGATGGAACATACCAGTACTACGTCCGGGATTCTTTCGGATGCGAGGCCGACCTGTCCAACCAGGTCACCATCGAACCTGTGGAGCCCCTTGTACTGACTATAGACGAATCGGCAGCAATGATCAACTGTACCGGTGAAGCTACCGCTTCCCTGACGGCTGTTGCCACCGGGGCCCTGGGCAACTACCAGTATGAGCTCTTTGGGGATGCTTCCCTGAGCAGCCTCCTTGCCGGACCTCAGGCCGATGGCGCCTTCTCAGGCCTGGCGGTTGGCAGCTACTGGATCCGTGCCACAAGCGTGGATTGTGAGGCGGTTTCTTCTGAAATCGTTATCACAGAACCGGTACCGCTGCAAATTGACCGGGAAGAGTTTACCAATGTTTCCTGCGCGGGAGAATCCGACGGTAGCATTACTGTGGAGGTTTCCGGAGGAACGGGTACCATCCTCTATGCCATCAGCCCCAACCTAAATCAATTCGATACAGAAAACACCTTTACGGACCTGGAGGCAGGGGTATACGATGTGATTGCGCAGGACGAGAATGGATGCTTTATCCCATTCCAGTTTACCATCACCGAACCTCAGCCCCTGGAAGTAACTGCTACTTCCACTCCGGAAGTGTGTGCAGGCAGCCAGGACGGAACTATTGATATTACCATATCAGGAGGTACGGCCCCTTATCGCACCGCATTCAATTCCAATAACGACGCGGATTTTGTGGACGGACAAACATCCTTTACAGGCCTTTCTGCCGGCACCTATGTCATCTTCGTGCGGGATGCCCAGGACTGTGAGAACAACGTGATCGTTGAGGTGGCTCCCGGAGTCAATCTGAATGCCCAGGTGACCCCCGTATACGAGTGTACAGACATTCTCCCGGACAATTTCCTCGAAGTAGTCCTGGAGGACCCCTCTGTGGCAGATGAGGTGATGTACGCCCTGGATTCGACCGATCCGTCCGCCATGCAACTGGATGCAGATTTCAGGAGTATCGCACCCGGACCGCACTACCTGGCTATTTCCCACACCAATGGGTGCGTGATCACCATTGATTTCGAGATCCAGGCCTTTGAGCCCCTGGCCCTGACCCTGGAACAGCGCAACATCAATGAAATTACCGCCATCGCCACCGGTGGGCAGGAGGAGTACACCTTCTATTTCAACGGGGAGGATTACGGTACGGATAACACCTATTACATCAACCAGACCGGAACCTACACCGTTCAGGTGGTGGATCAGAACGGTTGTGTGGCCGAGGCCCAGATCTTTATGGAATTCATCGATATCGAAATCCCGAATTTCTTTACCCCGGATGGAGATGGCATGAATGATTTTTGGATCCCTGAGAACCTTGAGGGCTTCCCTGAAATACTAATCAAAGTTTATGATCGTTATGGTAGGGTAGTCGCCGAAGTAACCGCTGCAAACGCGTGGGATGGCACCTATGATGGCAAGGAATTGCCGACCGGGGATTACTGGTATGTGATCAAACTCAACGGGGAGAATGACACCCGGGAATTCGTCGGACACTTTACCCTGTACCGTTAAGAACGAAACCTATGCCCAAGATGCGCTTCAGACTCTTACTTGTACTATCCATGATGTGGATGCTCGGTTCTAACGGGCAGGAGCTGAACTCCCCCCAGCTCTCCCAGTACCTGGCAGACAACCCTTTTGTGCTGGCGCCAACCTATGCCGGCATCGGGGACCACGTTAAAATCAGGTTGAACGGGCTCAGCCAGTGGGTAGGGATCAAAGACGCCCCCCAGACCCAGTCCCTGGCGGCAGACGCCCGTGTAGGGAACCGTTCCGGCGTGGGGATCTTCCTCTATAACGACCGCAACGGGTATACCCGCCAACAGGGGGCGCGCCTTAGTTTTGCCCACCACCTGACCCTGGATAAATACGAGGATGAGTTCCTGTCTTTTGGGATCTCCTACAATTTCAACCAGTTCCGGATCGATGTGGAGGAATTCCAGAATGTGGGGGGGGACCCTTCGGTGACGGATGACCGCTCCACGAGCAACCACAATTTCGATGTGGGGGTGATGTACCGGAAAAACAAGTTTTATGTCAGCGTGAACGCCTCCAACCTCCTGGACAAGGACCTCACCAGTTTCAACCCTACCTTCGAGCCCAACCAGTTGCGTAATTATTACGTGTATTCGGGTTTTCGATGGTCCAAAAACAAAAACAGCCGGCTGGAACTGGAACCTTCGGTTTTATATAAAATCTTCGAGAGTGACGGGCGTTCTGAAACCGACCTGAATATGAAGCTTCGCTTCTACGATTTCGAAGATTACTACTATACGGGGGTCAACTACCGGTTTTTAAATGACCAAATCGGGAAACCCCTCTATATAGCCCCATTTGTAGGCTTGAAAAAGAGCAATTTCTATTTCGCCTATTCCGTTCAGGTCATCCTGAACGACATCCTCGCCTACAGTTACGGGACCCACGTAATTACGGTGGGTGTAGACCTCTTCCAGGGGCTCAGTAATTGCCGTTGTACGTATTAACAAACCTGCTGAATCCCCGGATTTCCCCCAGACACGCCATCGGTGTGCTTTTTTCTGCTAGTTTTGCAGAAATTCGACTGTTTTGGGAAAGGTCCTACTTGATAACATCCGCCTTTATGCCTTTCACGGCTGCATGAAAGAAGAGGGGGTCATAGGCTCCGATTACCGGGTAGACCTGGAAGTAACGGCCGACCTGAAAAAGGCTTCGGAAACGGACAGGCTTTCCGACACGGTCGATTACGTGCATCTGCACGCCATAATCCGAGAGGAAATGGGGATCCGAAGCAAATTGCTCGAAGCGGTGGCCGCCCGGATCCTGGAGCGGATATTCATGGAAGTTCCCGCTGTGAATGCCGGTGAAGTGGCAATTTCAAAGATCAATCCCCCGTTGGGCGGCGATGTACAGCAGGTCACCGTAATTCTCAGCAAAGAGCGCTGAGACTTTTTTTCAAGTGGGAAAAAGTAGTAAATTTGTCCCGAAAATAGGGCATCGTGGCCGAGTGGCTAGGCACAGCTCTGCAAAAGCTTGTACAGCGGTTCGAATCCGCTCGATGCCTCAAAGCTCATAACCCCGGATTAACTCCGGGGTTTTTTATTCAGTGATCATCTCTATCCCCTGTTCGATACTCAGCTGGTCCTTCGGTAAAAATCCCTTGATAATCAGGACCAACCCACAGATCACCAGAATGACCCCAAGGGCCTTTTTTACCCAAAAGATCCGCTCCCGCGTAAGTTTTTTGCGCAACTGTTTGGCGAGGAGGATCTTAAAAATATCGGTCACCAGATAGGCTCCCAGCATGGCGGAAAAAAAGGTGATGATGCGGTTTGGCTGGTTGTCCAGGCTGGGGCCCACAATGATAATGACCCCCAACCAGAATACGAGTACCCCGATATTGATGAAATTCAACAAAAAGCCTTTGACAAAAAGGCCGAGATAGTCACTTCCCTTGGTATGTATCTTTGGTTTTTTCTCCTTGAAATCAGAACGGAAAAAGATGGTGAGTCCATACACCAGCAGAATGACCCCTCCAAAGACGTATAACCCGGGTTGGTTGCTCAAGTTTTCCAGGAGTTGAAAACTACTGAAATACGCGATTACCAGAAAGAAGATATCGGCTACCACCACTCCCATATCCAGGGCAAAGCCCGCCCTGAAGCCTTTGGTAGCGCTGGTCTCCAAGAGGACAAAGAACACAGGGCCGACCATGAAGCTCAGCAAAAAGCCCAATGGGATCGCTGCCTGTATATCCTCAACCATAACGACTTACATCCTTTTTATGGTCCCGCCGAAAACCGTTTTCTCATCCATCTTGGACGGATCTCCGTATACCAGGACCTCGCCCCCTGCCTTCACCGTTGCCTTCACATAGTCGCTGGCATGTATCTCTGCCTGTGATCCCGCATTAACGTTGACGGTACAGAATCCGGTCTCAAAAGCCTTTCCCCGGTAGATCCCCCCGGTATTGATTTGTACATCCTGATTTTTGGAACTTCCCTCTGCCGTTATCAACCCTCCTGTAACTGCTTTGACCAGAAACTGGGTCACTTCAGCCCGTATCTGGATCTCGCCACCTTCCTGGGCTTTTACCTCCAGAACTTCCTGTCTTATGGGTTCTTTGGAAATTATCCGGCCGTCTTCATTGACGTCTATGACTTTCAGGGACTGCTTGTAATACAGATCGACAAAAGTCCGGTAGCCACTAAAGATTTTGGTGACCTTCATGCGGATCTTGAGGATTCCCTCATTGTTGACAATGGAAACATCGGAAGTATTGGCTCCCTTTATCACGGCTTCGTTCCGATCGGCGGGGATCAAATTGACCGAGATGCCGTCAAAGACCTTGACCTCCGAGAATGACTGCAGGGATTCGGTAATCGTCGCGTCCTGTGCACATGCAGAACTGGACCCAAACCCCAAGTACAGAATCCATGAAATAAGTACCATGCGGTGCATACCGGCCTTCTTTTGAACTTATACGTTGGCTACCAGCGAAAAATCAAGATGTCGTTTCACCAGGTCCGTATTCTTTACCATGACATCCACCTCGTCCCCAAGCTGGTACATCTTCCCTTTTCGCTCCCCTACCAGGGCGTACTGCCGTTCATCAAAGGTATAATAATCATCCTTTAAATCCCGGATCCGTACCATCCCCTCACACTTATTTGCGATGATCTCCACATAGATCCCCCATTCGGTCACCCCCGAAATAACCCCTGTAAAGACTTCATCCCGGTGGTCTTCCATAAACTTGATCTGCATATACTTCACCGAGTCCCTTTCGGCCTTTACGGCCAGGTTTTCCATTTCCGAGGCGTGTTTGGCCTTCTCTTCATAAGCCCTGGGATTCGGGGTTTTCTGCCCGTCCAGGTAATGCTGCAACAACCGGTGGACCATTACATCCGGATACCTCCGGATCGGGGAGGTAAAATGGGTGTAATACTCAAAAGCCAGGCCGTAATGCCCTATGTTCTGGGTGCTGTACACTGCCTTGCTCATACTGCGGATCGCCAGGGTGTCCACCATGTTTTGTTCCTTTTTACCCTTAACGTCTTCCAGGAGCTGGTTCAGGGAGCTGTTCAGTGCTTTTTTATTCTTGAAATTCAGCTTGTAGCCAAAACGCCTGATCAGACCATTGAGGGCAAAAAGTTTGTCTTCGTCCGGTTCGTCGTGGATGCGGTAAATAAATGTTTTTTCCGGTTTTTGCCTGCCTATGAATTCTGCCACTTTCCGATTGGCGAGCAACATGAACTCCTCTATAAGCTTGTTGGCGTCCTTGCTTTCCTTGAAAAACACCCCCACGGGCTCATTCTCTTCATTCAGGTTGAATTTGACCTCCACCTTGTCAAAGGAAATGGCGCCATGCGCCATGCGCTTCTTACGCAGCATCTTTGCCAGCCGGTCCAGTGACAGGATCGCCCCCACGATGGCCTCCGAAAGTTCATACCCATTGCCACGGATGGAAATTTGCTTTGGAATACTCCCTTTTTTGGTTTCGATCACATGTTGGGCTTCCTCATACGCCAGCCGCTCATCCGAGTGGGTCACGGTACGGCCAAACCACTGGTTCTTTACCTGGCCCTTTGAATCGAGTTCAAAAATGGCGGAAAAGGTCAGTTTATCTTCCCGGGGACGCAGTGAACAGGCATTGTTCGAAAGGATCTCAGGTAGCATGGGAACTACCCGGTCCACCAGATACACACTCGTAGCCCGGGAATACGCTTCTTCCTCCAGTACGGTATCTGGTTTTACATAATGGGAAACATCCGCAATATGGATCCCGACTTCCACATTTCCGTTTTCCAGTTCCCGAAAAGACAGGGCATCGTCAAAATCCTTGGC
>JAWWDW010000052.1:0-8323 GCA_033719735.1 Robiginitalea sp.
AACCCGGCCCTCTTACTGGGCAACACAAATACGCAGTACTCCGGGTTTGTTTTCCAGGCGGCGACGTCATCCAGTACGGATTCCAGGAAGGATTGCATATCCCTAAAATAAAAAAGCCCCGGCACAATGCCAGGGCTTTTGGGTGTGTATTACGGACGACTTTCTTAGTCGTTCATGGTCTCTCCGTGGATTTCAACCCTACGGTTGGCCCTTCTGCCTTCGCTTGTTCCGTTATCGGCAATTGGGCGTTCTTCTCCGTATCCTACTGCGGACATCCTGTTGGAAGGAATTCCTTTTCCGATCAGGTAGTTCATCACAGACTGGGCACGCTTCTCGGAAAGTTGCTGGTTGTATTCAGCCCTTCCTGAGCTATCGGTGTGTCCTTCGATCCGGAAGTGAACGTTCGGGTAGTCATCAAGGATGTCTGCGATGTTGTCGAGAACTGACTCAGACTCTTTCTTGATGGTAGCTTTGTTCAGGTCGAAGAGGATCGTCTTGGCGTAGTCGAGGAGTGCCTGGCGTACAGCTTCGGTTACTTCAGGGCATCCCTGGTTTGCTACGGTTCCAACGAGATCCGGGCACCTGTCGTCTTTATCCGGGATACCGTCACCATCGCGATCCGGCCATGGGCATCCATTGTTCTCAGCAGGTCCTGCCTCGTTCGGGCACTCGTCGTCTTTGTCAGCTACACCGTCTCCGTCAGCGTCAGGGCATCCGGCAAGTGCAACGAGACCAGGAGTGTTCGGACATGCATCGTCTTTGTCGATTACGGTGTCACCATCGCTGTCGGGACATCCGTTGTATTCTTTAGGTCCGGGGGTGTTCGGACAGGCGTCTTTAGAATCTTCGATTCCGTCTCCGTCGCTGTCAGGACATCCGTTGAACTCAACAAGTCCGGCCACTTCAGGACAGGCATCGTCTTTGTCATAGATGCCATCACCGTCGGTGTCAGTTCCACCAAAGCGGATGGACAGACCAGCCATGTGCTGGAAGTGTGTTACTCCGTAATCCTCGAAGGTGTGCTTGTAAGAAGACTGCAGGGTAGCACCCAGCCAGTCGTTGAACCAGTAGTTGAAACCAAGCCCACCATTTACGGTTCCGGCTCCGATTTCATCTACCCAGGTGTACCCACCACCGATCTCGATAAACGGATCGAACCGCGTATTCCGGAGGAAGGCATATTTAATTGTACCGTCAACAGCGTAGTGGGAAACATCGTCAACCTGAACATCTCCGAGTTTGGAAATACGGTTCAGGGAACCGCGAACACCAACGGAGAATCCGTCTCCTACATAGCGGGAAATCCCCAGGTAAGAGATGGACGGAAGGATGTTCCAGTGGTCGTTTACATTGAAGTACTCATCAAACAAAGCTCCTGTTTCATAGGAAGGCAGGAAGGAAGCGGGATCGGAGTTCGTTGGATAAACATCGATTGCGTTAATACCAAGGGTGAACTGCCATGGATTATCCTCATCCTGAGCTTGGACATTGTTAAACCCTAATAAGATCAGGGCAACAACCAATAATCTGCTAAGCTGTTTCATGTTCAAAATTTTAAGTTTAAGTGTTTATCAGACGCAAATGTAAGTTGTTAAGAATTATTAACAAAATCAAAACCCTATTTTTTCTGGGATGTTTCCGCGTCTCTATACCTATATATACTACCCTTAAGGGATTACATTTAATTCGCGCCCAACTTCGGTAAAGGCCGAAATGGCCTTGTCCAGATGCGCACGCTCATGCGCCGCCGATAGCTGCACGCGGATACGGGCCTTGTCCCTGGGCACAACGGGATAGAAGAAGCCAATCACATAGATGCCTTTTTCCAGGAGCCTGGAGGCCATTTCCTGGGAAAGCTTGGCATCGTATAGCATTACCGGAACGATGGCAGAGTCCCCGTCGATGATGTCAAACCCGGCCTGCTTCATACCTTTTTTGAAGTAGGCGGTGTTTTCATCCAGGCGTTTTTTCAGGCTGTTGTCCCTTTCCAGCAGGTCAAACACCTTGAGGGATGCCCCTACGATAGCGGGCGCGAGGCTGTTGGAAAAAAGATATGGGCGGGATCGCTGGCGAAGAAGTTCAATAATTTCCTTTTTCCCAGTGGTATATCCGCCCATGGCCCCGCCCAGGGCTTTTCCCAGGGTGCCCGTGATAATGTCGACCCGCCCCATAACGCCTTTGTCTTCCAGCGTGCCGATCCCGTGCTCCCCTATAAACCCGGTGGCGTGGCACTCATCGATCATCACCAGGGCGTCGTACTGATCTGCCAGGTCGCATATCTGGTCCAGGGGGGCTACCAGTCCATCCATGGAGAACACCCCGTCGGTGACGATAATTTTAAAGCGGGCATCATCTGAGACGGCCTGTTTCAGCTGTTTCTCAAGGTCTGCCATGTCGCCGTTTGCGTACCGGTACCGCATTGCCTTGCACAGGCGTACCCCATCGATGATCGAGGCGTGGTTCAGGGCATCGGAAATGATGGCATCTTCTGGCCCGAGCAGGGGTTCAAAAAGCCCGCCGTTGGCATCGAAGGCAGCTGCATACAGGATCGTATCCTCGGTTTGGTAAAAATCTGCGATCCTTTTTTCCAGTTGCTTGTGGATGTCCTGGGTGCCACAGATAAAACGGACGGAAGACATCCCGAAACCGTGGCTGTCAAGGGTGTCCTTGGCGGCCTGCACTACTTCGGGATGGGCCGAAAGGCCCAGGTAGTTGTTGGCGCAGAAATTCAGGACTTCCTGTCCTGTTGAGATTTTGATGACCGGTCCCTGGGGGGAGGTTATGATGCGTTCCTCCTTAAAGAGGCCGGCTTCCCTGATGGCGGTCAATTCGTTTTCCAGGTGTTCTTTTATAGATCCGTACATGTTAAAGGAATTCTGGGGTTACTTGATTTTCATGAATGTATACCAATATAGCAGATTCCACGGAATACCCGCTTTCCGCTATTGCCTGGCGGTAGGCCTGGATCTGTGTCCGGTGCTCCGCTTTGGGGTTGCCTGTTTTATAATCCAGCAGGGTGGCACCTCCGTTTCTGAAAACAATCCGGTCCGGCCGCAAAACTAGCCCATTTTTGATTAGGATTTCCCGTTCGTTAAAGACCTGGAGCCCGGATTTGAAATAGGGGGCCAGCAGGGGGTGGTCCACTACCTGCGAGACCAGCTCATGCATACGCCCGGTTTCCCTGCTTTTTAAATGTCCCTCGGCCACGAGTTGCTGAAGGGTTTTTTCGAGATCGTCCCGGCTTGATATCAGGCTCAGGGCATAGTGAAGCACATTGCCGAACTGCATGGCTTCTGCACGCCCTATTCCCCAGAGCTGACCGGGTTTCGTCACAAATTTCAGGATATTTTGACCCCTTGCCGAGTACCTGTATTGTACGGTTCCTCTTGAGGCGAGTTCAGCAGAATCGCGTTGGGTGTCAAGGGACCCGAAACTGTAAGAGGTCTTTCCTTCTTCCCAATACCCTTTGTCGCGGAGGTACACCGTATACAGGTCTCCGTATTTTTGAGGGGTTCCCCGGGCATCACCCGTGTTCCGCTCCCTGCTGATCACATAAAGCGCTTTGATGGCCCTGGTATGGGCCACGTAGAGCAGGTTGTAGGCGTCAAGCTCCTGTTTTTGACGTGCCTCCAGGTACTGATCCGGTGCCGGGGGGGCGTATTCCAACAGTTCCTTTTTCATTCCGAGCAAGACATAGGGAAACCCTTCGTACTCGTCTGGATCGACCTCCAGCCAAATTTTTTCGTTTTTTTCCCGGTACACCGAGGTGTCTGCAAAGGGCAGGATCACCACCGGGAATTCCAGGCCTTTTGCCTTGTGGATGGTCATCAGGCTTACGGCATTAAAACCTTCCGGGGCCAGGATGCTCAGCTGGTCCTCCTTGCTTTTCCAGTACTCCAGGAAGGCCTGCACAGAAGAGTCGCGGTTCCGGCTGACCTCCAGCACCAGGTCCATCAGGAAAATCAGGTAGGCATCTTCGGCACCTCCGAGGGAGAATTTTACAATCGCTTCTTCCAGCAGGTCATACACGGGTTTGAGGCGGACCACCTGCGGGTTGAACCGATATTTGGATTTGAGCAGGGAATCCATCCCATCCAAATGGAGGGTGATCCACTCATGCAGGTCCTCCTGTTCCTGTCCCAGAAAGAGCAGCATCCCAAAAACATGGTTCTTGTCTTCCGGGTTCAGCAGGTAGTTCAGCAAATGGATCAGGAACTGCACTTTGGGATGCTTCTTAAGCAACAGGGTTTCAGAAGAGATCACCGGTACGCCGGCCTTCATCAGGTGGTCTGACAGGAGCACCCCCTCTTTTGTCAGCCGGGTCAGGACACAGATATCCCGGTAGGCATATCCGGTATTGGTCAGGTCCTTGATGATGGCCAGGGTCCTGTCCAGGTATTCTTTTTCAGCGGATGCTGCCTCCCTCGGGATAAAATCAATCTGGACCAGGCCCGGCCTGTCGTGCTGATGCGTCTGTCGGGTTCCTTTTAAGAACAAATCCGCATACGCCTCCTCGCCCATATAACTGCTGAGGTGGCTGAAGAAATCATTGTTGAACTCAATCAGGGGGCGGTGGCTTCGGAAGTTCTTCGGAAGGGATTCCCTTCCCGGTTTGAGTGCGAACGGGTTTCCGCTCCCATCGATCAGCCTGAGAAATTGTTCCGCCTTGCCCCCCCGCCAACGGTAAATGGCTTGTTTGGCATCTCCCACCAGGACCAGGGAGCCTTGCTTTCCCTGATCGTCCTGTCCCTGAAGGGCATTCCCGATCAGGGGAACGAGGTTCGTCCATTGCATTTCCGAGGTGTCCTGGAATTCGTCTATAAAGTAATGCCGGTAGCGTTCCCCGAGTCGTTCGTATATATACGGGGCTGGCTGGTCCTTCAATTCACGCGCAATGATGGAATTGAAGGAGGAAATAGGAAGGTAGCCACCCTCTTCCCTCAAGGTGTCGAGTTCCTTTTGCAGCATTCCCAAAACGGTAAAGGGTGCTATCTGGTAGTAGGCGTTTACCAGGAATTTATGTCGGCCGATCCCCTGGCGTATGCTTTGGAAACCCGAAGCCAGTTGAGGCAACAGCTGGTCTATCAGGCGTTGTTTTGCCTGAGAAACCCTTTTCGGGTATGGGGGTTCCGCTCCAAACCGCTGCTTCCATCCTGCTTTGAAATCCTGATGAAACTCCCCTTGAGCGACTTTCTGGACAAACTTCGGAAAATACCCTCCGCTGAAATCCGAGGCATCCAACTGGTGGGCCTGCAGGAGTTCGAGAATCTCACTGGCTTGCCGCAGCAATGCCCCCTCCACCTGTTTGCGTTTTTTGAGCAGGGTTTTTTTCAAACGGATGAAGTCGTCGATGGTCTTTCCCGAAAAAGCCCCCAGGAAGGCATGCTGGTTCTCATCGAAAAGGGATTTTCCCATCTCAAAAAGATCCCAGCTGATATCCCAACTTCGGTCCTCTCCTGCCTTTTCCAGCGCAAAATCAATCAGTACCTCTGTTAGTTTGGGATGGCTGCCGGCCTGATCCACCAGGGCCTCCACCGCCTCCTGCAACAGGGTATCCGTATCGAGCACCACTTCGAAATTGGAGGGCAATTCGAGGTCCTGGGCAAAGGTTCGCAAGATTCGGTGGTTGAATTTGTCGATGGTGGAAACATCGAAAAAGGCATAGTTGTGCAGCAGTTCCTGCAAAACGGTTTGACTCCGGCGGACCAGGGTCCGGGAATCTGTCTGCAAGGCTTCCTGTACGGCATGGAACAAATCCGGGGCTTCTGCGGGATCGTCCACCGTCGAGAATTCCGTAAGGTTTTTCAGGATGCGGTTTTTGAGTTCTGCAACCGCTTTGTTTGTGAAGGTAATCGCCAGGATTTGCCGAAAGGCCTGTCGGGCGCCCGGCCTGAGCAAAAGGATCAGGTACTCCCGCACCAGGGTGAATGTTTTGCCGGACCCGGCAGAGGCATCGTAAATCCTGAAGGCGTTAGAATCGGAACTCATTCAGTGCAAAATAAGGATTCTGCCCCTGTTCTTAACAATTAATTAGCGCAAAGTGTTTGTTAAAATCTGTATTTTTGGTGAACACGAAACGTAACATAAAACCAAGACCTATGTCATTCCAACTACCCAATTTACCTTATGCATACGACGCGCTTGAACCGCACATCGATGCACGGACCATGGAGATCCACCATACGAAACACCACAACGGATATACCACAAAATTGAATGCCGCCATTGAGGGTACAGACCTCGAAGGGAAATCTATCGAGGAAATCCTTTCAAACCTGGACATGTCCAATACGGCCGTTCGGAACAACGGAGGAGGCTATTTCAATCACTGCCTGTATTGGGAGGTAATGTCCCCGGACGGTGGAGGAAGCCCGGAAGGGGCCCTGGCATCTGCCATTAATGAAGCCTTCGGATCCTTCGATGGATTTAAGGATGCCTTCAGCAAAGCTGCCGCTACCCGGTTTGGATCCGGATGGGCCTGGCTGTGTGTGCATAAAGGCGGGAAGGTAGAGGTTTGTTCTACCCCCAATCAGGACAACACCCTGATGCCCAATACGGGCTGCGGTGGTTTCCCGATCCTGGGTATCGATGTGTGGGAGCACGCATATTACCTGCACTACCAGAACCGTCGCCCCGATTACATCGAAGCGTTCTTCAATGTGATCAACTGGAACAAGGTTTCAGCTGAGTACGAGGCACACAAATAGGCGTATTGAAACTGAATAAGAAAACCCCGGGGCTTCCGGGGTTTTTTTGTGTTTTCTGGAATCAGAAAAGGGCAGAGAAAACTCTACCCTTTTCATCCCAAATCTTACCATAAACTTAACCTACTTATGCTATGGCACGACTAAAATACTGGTATTAAGGATAATAACAAAGAAATTTCTTCAAAATCCGTAATAAATATCCTTACTTCAGAACGATTCGCAGGATATGCAAGGGGCTATTCCGGTGAGTATCAACAAATAAAAAGGCGAGGTTTGCACCTCGCCTTTTCCCCAAATCTTACCATGAACTTAACCTACTTATGCTATGGTTCTTCGAAAGTAAGGCGAAGGGCGCTGAGAGGAAAAGCTTTTGGATAAAGTACCTTTAAAACCGTTGAATTACCTGCCTTTCAGCGGTTTGTGGGAGAAGTAGTACGAAGGCTTCAGAAGGGACTTTCAGGAGGTAGGAAAAATAAAAAAGGTGGAGAGAACTCCACCTTTTTTGCCCCAAATCTTACCATGAACTTAACCTACTTATGCTATGGCATTTCTAAAGTACGCGGGATGCCTGCTTCCAACCCAAAAAGCCGACGAACTGCACGCTTTGTCGATAAAATGCACAAAAGGGTGTATTTCATCGATCAGCCTTAGTAGGCACGCTGGTTCTTGCCCTCATAGAAATTCATAAAGGCACGGTTTACCACCCGATTTCCTCCCGGAGTGGGATAATTTCCTGTAAAATACCAGTCGCCCAGGTTTTTCGGGCAGGCTTTGTGAAGGTTTTCGATGGTCTGATAGATGATTTCCACCTCCGCCTGAATGTCTGGAGGGCTTAGGAGTTCGGCAATTTTAAGGGAAATTTCCGAAGCGGTAAAGGGGGCGTAAAATTCCTTGACGTAATTCACGACCTCTGTATCGGGCATTTCCGTTTGCGCCCGGCATTTTTCATAGATTTCCTCAATAAGGTGTTCGGTGCCCCGGTCCTTGTGAAGGGCAAGGGCCGCCCTGAAAGCTATAAAATCTTCCAGTTTGGCCATATCGATCCCGTAACAATCCGGGTACCGAATCTGGGGTGCCGAGGAAATCACAATGATCTTTTCCGGGTGGAGGCGGTCCAGGATCCGGAGGATGCTTTTTTTCAGGGTCGTCCCCCTTACGATACTATCGTCGATGATCGCCAGGTAATCCCCTTTTTCCACCGAGCCGTAGGTGATGTCATACACGTGGGCCACCAGGTCATCCCGGCTGCTGTCCTGGGTGATAAAGGTCCGAAGTTTGGCATCTTTTATAGCCACTTTTTCAATGCGCGGCCGGACATCGAGGATTTCGTTCAGGGCATCCCGGCTGATATCGGGGCCAAGGGCCAGGATTTGTTCTTCCTTTTTCTCGTTGAGGTAGCTCTGTGCTTCCCGGATCATCCCCAGAAAAGAAGTTTCCGCCGTATTGGGGATGTAGGAGAAAACCGTTCGCCGGATATCGTTGTCAATGGCATTGAGGATTTGCGGGAACAGAAGCCTCCCGAGTGCCTTGCGTTCTTCGTAGATCTCCTTGTCATTTCCCCTGGAGAAGTAGATCCGCTCAAAAGAACAGGCCTTTCGTTCCCTGGGCTTCTGAAT
>JAWWDW010000053.1:0-8321 GCA_033719735.1 Robiginitalea sp.
AACCCATCCATATCTGGGCGATCCTGTCCACCCCTGTATTCTGGGGCATCGGCCTGGGGATCCACGCCCTTAATGTTTTTGGGATTAACGGTATCCTGGGAAGGCGGTGGGAAGAGCGGCAAATCCGTAAATTCATGGAAGAAGACCGCAAAAAAGCCGAAAAATTCAAATAAAACCTATGCAGGCACTGATCATTGAAGACGAAAAACCGGCTGCCAGAAGGCTGGCCCGGATGCTGGAGCAGGAAGGGGTACAGGTCACCCAAACCCTGCACTCTGTGGAGGAGTCCATCCGGTGGTTTGCTGCGCACCAGGCCCCTGAGCTGATCTTTCTGGACATCCAGCTCTCAGACGGCCTGTCTTTTGAGATCTTCGAGACCGTACCGGTAAAATCACCCATCATCTTCACTACGGCCTATGACGAATATGCGCTGCAGGCTTTTAAGCTTAACAGCATTGATTACCTGCTGAAGCCCATAGACGAGGACGAACTAAAAGCCGCCATTGCGCAGTATCGGGACCGGGTGCCGGATCAGAATCCCCTTGCGGTGGATTTCGAGGACATCCGGAAATTGCTGGTAAACCCCCTGGAGCGGGAGTACAAGAAACGGTTTACCGCTAGGGTGGGCCCCCACATCAAGATCATCCCGGCCGACGAGGTGGAATGCTTCTACAGCCAGAACAAGGGAACCTATGCAGCCACCACTGCTGGCAGGTCCTACCTGCTGGATACCACCCTGGAGCAATTGGAAGCGGAACTTTCTCCCGAAACATTTTTTAGGGTAAGCCGGAAATTCTATGTGCACATCGACCACATCGCCGACATTATTGCCTATGCGAATTCCCGCCTGAAAATCAAGATGAACCGGTTCAGCGAGGCTGAGATCATCGTGAGCAGGGAACGCGTACGCGACTTTAAGTTGTGGTTAGAATAAACCTATACAAAAACCTAGTAAACAACCGTTTAAATTCTCATATAGAAAATAATCTATTAGGTGTATTCTGGCTATTCTACCCGGTTTTCGTCAAAAGAAGAGGGCAGCAATCTGGGGATGAGGCTGATGAAAATAGGCAGGAGTACCGCCCCTCCCGGAAGCATGAAAATCGCCAGGGAAGGGATGCTTTTGAAAATGTCCAGCAACTGATTCTGGACCTTTTTTTTCTCCTCCGCACTGAGATCCCGCATGGTTGATTTTGATAGCAGCACCATCAGTTCCCTGCTTTGCATCACTTCTTTCCGAAGTCGCTTGCTGTTGCGACTGATCAGCTTGTCCACTACCCGGGCCATGCTGTCGTAGTACTGTGAACCGGGGACCGCATCCCTGAGGAAGTACATCGCCCCGGAATGTAACTTGAAAAAGGTTTGGGCATCCCGCAGCGCACTGCTGATCTCTGCTTTGTTGAACCCCAGCACCTTTCCCTGCTGGTAGACATATTTTTGCTGACGCGAATTCAGGGAATCCCCTTCGAGAACGGTCAGGGCAGCGATGTCCAGGAGGTATCCGGCGGCTTCCGTTCCCCGGAACGCCTTGATCAGCGAAGGGAAATCCGCCGTGCCCTCCGGATGGCGGACGCGCAGGTAGGTCCGGGAACTTTCAAAGACCTCCCTTAGTTTTCGCCGGTTTTCCTTTGGGTGCTCCGTATCCAGGGAGTGGTAAATGAGGTTGATCACGGCCGATTCGAGCTCCCGGGCATAGGACTGGAGATTCGGACGCTCCTGTAGAAATGCCCGGAAGACCAGCAGGTCGATGGGCAACAGGACGTTCGTGATGATGGAATTAAAGGTGCGGCTGAGGATGGGTTCCCCCAGGTAGACCCTGGAATCCAGCAGTTTTTCGAGCTGGGTGGCCGGTTTGCCGCTCCGAAAGATCTTCTGAAGGAAATTGGGCTGACCGATTTCCAACTCCCGGTAGAAGTCCCGCCCAGCAATGAGGAAGTCTCCAAAAGATCCATCCGGTTTAAGGATCCGGTAACTGTAATAAAGCCCTGCCAGCAGGTTCACCTTGGCATTCTCATCCTGGGACAACCGATGGGCCGGGGAGATGTACCCGGGGTGGCCCACGTTGATCCCGTACATAAGACCACAGGCGCGAAGATCTGCATCCAGGGCCTTAAGGTCCGGGTAGGGGACGGGTTCGGTTTCACGCAGGGAACCGAATTTGAGGATCCAGCCTTGGGCAGAGGGGTTCATTTAAAAATGACTTTTACCCCCCAAAAATAGAATAAAACGATTCACCTTCCCCCAAAGGCACGGCCATTTTGCCAAAGCGCTGAAGAGATTTGGAACTCCCGACACCCCTTATTTGGGTTAAAAACCCGGCGTTTACCCAATTTCTGTGATTTTTTAACAGGAAGGTACCTGGCCTGATTCCCTACTTTTATCCTCCCCAACGTGCTCATGGCATAGGTGCGGCTTAGGTTTCCGGTACCTGACGGCACACAACCCGACCCTGAGACAATAGGAACGACAAAGCTATATGGTATGGAAATACTACTTTTCTCTCTTTGGTTTGCCATCATGTGCGGGCTGGGGATCAAGATCTACCTGGCCCACCAGTCCTTGAAAAAACAGGAAGATACGCATCAGTCCTGAGTGCTGACCATCAGGTCAGGCCATACGGGAGGCAACTTTCTCCCAGTTGACGATCTTCAGGATGTTTTGCAGGTATTCACCCCGCTTGTTCTGATACTTCAGGTAATAGGCGTGTTCCCAGACATCGATCCCCAGCAGGGGGGTACCTTTGCAGTCGGATACCTGCATCATCGGGTTGTCCTGGTTGGGGGTGGAGCAGACAAAGAGGTTCCTGTCCGCGTCCTGACAAAGCCAGGCCCATCCCGAACCAAAGCGTTTTGCCCCCGCTTCGGCCAGCTCGTTCTTCAGGGCTTCCATGGAGCCGAAATCTTCGGTCACCTTACGGGCAAAGGCCGCGTTTTCACCGCCTCCGGGTGTAAGGATGTCCCAGTACAGGCTGTGGTTGAAATAGCCTCCCCCGTTGTTACGGATGGCCGCGGGCAGGTTTTCCATGCGGAGGATTTCCTCGATGGTTTTTCCCGAGATCCCGGCCTCTGAAAGGGCAGCATTCAGCTTGTTGGTATAGCCCTGGTGGTGTTTGGAGTGGTGGATTTCCATGGTCATGGCGTCTATCGTATCCGGAAAAGCATTGTATCCGTACGGGATTTCCGGTAATTCAAAGGGGGCCTGTGCCGCGATTTCCGGGGCAGGTCCCCCGGAGGATTCCTTGGGTTTCTCCCGGCATGCAGAGAGCATTACAGACGGAGCAATCGATACCCCCGTCGCTGCCAGGGCTGTTTTCTTGAGAAAGGTGCGCTTTTTCATACGTTCCATTTGGAGCTAAAAATTAGGCATTTTTCGTTTCCAGGGCAAGGGTATTTTCAGGCATAAAAAACCGCCCCAAGGCCAGGGCGGTCAGGATGCGTAACCCGTTAGGTGGATCCAGGTTATTCGATGATGCCCGTGCAGCTGACCCTGGGTCCTGCCGCTCCGCTTGGCTGGGAGGTGAAATCATCAGACCCCTGGTGTACGATGACCGCTTTGCCGAGGATGTCTTTGTTAGGGTCTTCGCAACCGATACACCAGCGGTCGGTTTCGAACTCCAATTCGGCATTCCCGGTTTCATCGGCGGTGAAATTACCGATATCCCCGAGGTGGTATCCGCCTTCATCCCCCCATTTCCCGTGTGGCTGGGACGTTGGGTTCCAGTGCCCCCCTGTGGAGGTGGCATCGGCTGCTGAGCAATCTGCCTTTTCATGCAGGTGGATGGCGTGCTCTCCGGGGGTGAGGCCTGAAAATGTTGCCGACATGGCCACCTTTCCATCCCTGGCCAGGAAAGTTACGGTTCCCTGCACATTGCTGTCGCTTTTGGGTTCCATTTTGAAGGATATTTCGGTTTCCGTTATTTCTGCTTTTACAGTTTCCACGGTTTCTTCGACCTCTTCCGAAACAGCTTCGGTCTCTTTTTTGGCTTCTTTACAACTGTATCCGAGCCCCATCAGGAGGGCCAGTATTGCAATACTCGATTTTTTCATTGTCTGTCTTTTCGATTAGGCCAAAAGGTACGGATTATACCGGTGGCTGTCAAATGGCATCAAGGAGCCTGTTTATTCCGGGCTTTGCTCACTGAGGATTTGGGTGGGGGAGCTCAGGCTGCGGTGTACCGGGCAGCGGTCGGCAATCTCCAAAAGGCGTTTGCGCTGACCTGCTTCCAGCGGCCCTCCCAGGAGAATTTCCCGCCTGAAGGTGTCGATACGCGCCTCGGGATCGTCCAGGCATGCAGCCCCGTCTTTGGCGTGTTCCTTCCCGTAAGAGGTATGTACCTCCACATTTTCAAGGGGCCACCCTTTTCGTTTGGCATACATTTGAAGGGTCATGGCGGTGCAGGCTGAAAGGCTGGCGGAAAGCAATTCATATGGAGATGGCCCGAAATCCTGCCCACCGTAATTCCGCGGTTCATCTGCGGTGAGGTAGTGATTTCCCACTTTCATCTCGGTGGTGAACCCGTCGTCCCCATCCAGGCTTGCGACCACCTGGTGATCGCTCTTGAGCGAGGGTTGCTCCGGCCAGGGCACGTACCGGCTTGCCCAGGAGGCAATCACCCCACCCGTATAGGTGGAGTCTGCTTGGTTTTCCAGCAGGTGGCTGGCCCCGTCCAGGGAGATAAAACTTTTGGGGTGCCTGGCTTCCCGGTAGATTTCTTCTGCATTTACAATCGAAACAATCCGGTCCTGGGGGGAGTGCAGGATGAGCAGGGCAGCGTCCAGGTCTTGTACCACGGCGGGAAGGGAATGGGACTGCAAGTCCTGCAGAAACTGCGCCTTTATGGTAAACTCCCGCCCCCCTATGGTGACCCGGGCCTTTCCCTCTTTCTCGATTTCAGGAATCTCACTTCTCAGAAGGTGGGTGACATGTTCCGGGTCGGCAGGCGCCCCGATCACTGCCACGGCCTTCACAAATGGGAGCCGTGCCGCTGCGAAGAGGACTGCGGCCCCTCCCAGGGAATGCCCTACCAGCAGGCTGGGCGCTGCGTACCTTTCCTCCAGGTACCGGGCTGCGTCTTCCAGGTCTTCAACATTCCCCGAAAAATTGGTGTCCCCGAAGTCCCCTTCGCTTTCCCCCAGCCCGGTAAAATCAAAACGCAGGACCCCGAAGCCTTCCCGGGCAAGCGCGTTTGCGATATTGCGCAGGGCTGTGAGGTTTTTATTGCAGGTGAAGCAATGGGCAAACAGGACAAAATTATGGGGATGGCGGTCGGCAGGGGTTACTAGGCGGCCCGTAAGTCGATGGCCGTCGCGGTTTTCAAACGCTATGCGCTGGGTTCTCATGATGATGGCTTTGTCACGAAGTTCGGGAAATCTCACCAATCCAACCAGGGAACAGAAGAAGGGGTCAAAAGGGAACCAGGTAGCCAATGTTTTGGATTTCGCCGGATTCCGGTTCGAAATCGATGTGGAAAAAGGAGTCTGTGGCCCCTGCCGAGAAGAGGGCAAAATGGAGGGAACCTCCCCCGTATTGCCTGTGACTTGCCACCCTTCCCAGTTTATCCATGCGGTCCCCCCTTGAAAGGGTCACCCCGTTGAGCGTTACCGCGGCCTTTGGCCCGAGCAGTTCCAGGTTGCTGATCGCCATGTCCCCGGTCCCGTCCCCCCCGAAGCTCAGTGAAAACCGGCGGTCTCCTTCAAAAAGGGTATACGCTGCCCACGGGAAATCCGGGTCCTCAGATTTCAGGACGGTGTATGGGCACTGGCAAAGGGCGCCGATGACCCCTTCATCCCCCTGGCTTCCCGCTAATTCCTGAAAGGAGATCCCGTTGATCTCGATGGATTCCTGGGCGAGCGTGTTGAGCGGCAAGGCCTCCGATTGGGCGGTTGCCGCAAGGAGTCCGGTAAAAAGCAGCAGGGCGAATAAACACCGCTGGACCTTAAGGGGGTTTGATCTCAACACAACACTACTACAACGCGGGAATTCCAAAATTCGTCTGCCTAGTTTTTCTTAAAGAGGCCCCTCAGGTCCGGGTTATAGAAAAAAGCTACCTGCAGCCGGTCGAAGTCGATCCGGCGAAAATGGTTTTTCAAATACCCGAGCTGCAGGCTGCTGTTTTCGGTGATCCGAATCCCCACTGCGGCATAGAGGCGGTTTTGGTCAAAGGGCTCGTCCTGAAGGTTGATGAAGATTTCATCGTAAAAGTTCAGGAAAAAGGTGTCGGTCAGCGGCAGGGTGAGCTGCAGGCGATACCGGGCGCGGTGGCGGGTGTCGCTTACCCCGTCAAAATCCAGGAAGCGCTGCTCCAGGCGGTAGCGGTGCTCGAAGCGGAATTCCCAGACGCTGTTGTAGAGGAGGAACTGCTGAAAAATCCGATGTTCTTTGATGTCGTTTAGCAACTCTTCCGAATCCGAAAAAGTGGGGTCCGTATCGATGTAGGCATATCCCAGGGTGGCGATGGCCTTTTCGTTTATGTGGTAATTCAGCCCGGTGCGGAGCAGCATCTGGTTGAAGTTCGAAAGGGTCTCGAAATACCTGAACTGGGCCTCGGTGTGGATGCTCAGCCGGTCTGAAACCCTGTTCATCCCGAAATACTGGTACCAGGCCCCCCAGGTATCTTCCCCGGTCTCCTGGGCCGTGAGGCGGGGGCCGCCTGCGAGCAGGAGGAAGAGCAGGGTTAGCAGCCCTGCCGTTCGCCAGTACGTTTGTTTCAAGGTGTGCATAAACATCGTTCGGTGGGTTATTCAGATTCCAGGTTGGCCCCTTCCATGGCGTCATCCCGGATGGGCGTGCCCGGGTCCTCTTTCAGGTAGGTATCCAGGAATTCGAGGATCTTACTGTATCCCTCAATCTGGTTCTCCTTTTTGAGGAAGCCGTGTCCCTCGTCTTCAAAGAGGACGTATTCCACCGGAACCCCGTTCTTGCGGACACCGGCTACGATCTCATCGGACTCCACCTGGAGTACGCGCGGGTCTTTGGAGCCTTGAAGTACCATCAGGGGCCTGGTGACCTGCCCGGTGTGGAAGAGGGGGGAGATTTCCCGGAGGCGTACCGAGTCGGCGCTGTAGGGATCCCCCATTTCCTTATAGAGGGCATCCTTGAAAGACTCCCACCAGGGTGGGATGGAGCGCAGGGTGCGGATCCAGTTGGTAACCCCGAAGATGTTTACCCCTACATCAAATTCCTCCGGGGCAAAGGTCAGGGCTGCCATGGTCATGTATCCGCCGTAGGAACCCCCGATGATCCCGATCTTCTCCCCGTCGATTGCAGGCTGCTGCGCCAGCCAGTCCTTTCCGGCGATACAGTCCTTCAGGTCCTTGTCCCCGTGGTTCTGGTCGTCCATCTGGTAGAAGGTCTTCCCATATCCGGAGCTCCCCCGGTTGTTTACGGCCAACACGGCGTACCCGTGGTTGACCAGGTATTGTATCAAAGGACTGAAGCCCTGCCGCGATTGTCCGCCCGGACCGCCATGCACCCATACCAGGGCAGGGGCCGGGTGCTCCTCAGACGCCTGGTGGGGGAGGTAATAGATGGCCGGGATTTCCAACCCGTCAAAGGAGGGAAAACGCACCACTTTGGCTTTAACCAGGTGCTCCCGGGCAATTTCAGGGTTGAGGACATCGGAAAGCTGATGTACGGCTCCGGATTCCAGGTCCAGTACATACAGGTTGGAGGGGCTGTTGGAATCCCCTGCAAAAAAGCGCATTTTGGATTCGTCCATCGAAAATCCCACGGTGTTGATATTCATTCCCTCCAAGGACGGAAGCCGTAGGGGTTCCCCCGTGGCCACTTCCTCGATTTCGATGGTGTTCATCGCATCTTCATTGATGTAGGTAACCTGGTAGCGCCCGTTTTCGGTAAAAGAACTCCCCACAATATCCCAGTCGCGCACTTTCACCTTTTCACGCGATCCGTCGGCAAGATTGTATTTCATCAGGTACGCAAACTCGGCCCCATCATCCGTGGTGTATAGCAGTGCGCTGTCGTCCGGGGTAAAATCCTGGGCCGAATTGGCAGAAGGGTTCTCGTTTACCTGTATCAGCGAGCCATCCGCCATGCGATAGAGAAACAGGTCGCTGTCATTGGTGTTGATGGATTTGCTCAGGGCCAGGTAGGCCTCGTCCCCGGAAATCGCCTCCATCTGATATCCATCGTCGTTCTGGAAAATCAGGGTCGGGGTCAGGGATTCCAAATCCATTTCGTAAAGGTCCATAAAGTTGGCATCCCGCTTGTTGGAACCGAAATAGAAGGATTTTTTGTCTTTGGACCACCGATAGAACAAAGACCGGGCCCCTTGCCAGGGGGTCAGGTCCTGCTGGGTACCG
>JAWWDW010000054.1:0-8304 GCA_033719735.1 Robiginitalea sp.
ATCTTGTCCCCGTATTTGAGGATCTCGGCTTCCTGCTTGCCAATGCCCAGTTTTCGGAAGAGGGCATCGAGGATTTTATGGAACTTTGAAGTGATATGTTTCTTGTTCCTCGGTACGTGTCCGATACCCTTCCAGCGCGCGATAAACTCCTGCATCTTCTTCAGGTCGGCATCCCGTTCCCCGCTGAGCTGAAAAGCCTTCAGGTCGTCCAGGACGGCTGATTTCAAATCCAGGTTTTTCTTTTCTGACGCATAGGCACTGTTCTTGCGCGCATGTAGCCGGTCAAAATAATGGTTGCAGGCCTCTTTGAACTGTTTCCAGATCTTGTCCGAATACTTGCGGGGCACATGCCCCACCTCTTTCCATTCCTGTTGAATCCGTTTCATCTCGGGGGTGGCCGCATCCCAGTCCTCACTGTCTTTCAGTTCCAGGGCCCGCTCCAGAAGCGCCTTTTTCTTGTCCAGGTTTTCCTGCTGTTCCTTTTTCAGGTTCTTGTAGAAGGCGTTTTTATTGCGGTTGAAGGTCCGGACAGCCTTTTTGAAGGCAGCCCAGGTAGCCTCGTTGTCCTTTCGCGGAACTTTCCCTGCCTGAAAAAACTGTTCCCTCAGGGATTCTACCTCCCGGATCTGTTTCTGTATGGCCCGGTGGCGGTTGGCTACATGTTCCCCAAGTGCCTCGATTTGCGCGATGATCTTTTGTTTTTCCTCCAGGTTGGCCTGGTACCGCTCGTCCTGTTTCTCAAAGAATTCCTGCCGGCGCTGGTGCATCTTTTTGGTGGCCTCGCTGAAGCGGTCCCAGATGGGTTCGCGCTGTTCCTTGCTGACCGGTCCGATCTCTTCCTTCCAGATCTTGTGCAGGACCTGGAGCTCCCGGAAGGCCTTGTTGACATCTTCCTCTTGCAGGAGGGCCTCAGCCCGCTGGCACAGCTTTTCCTTTTCTTCCAGGTTGTATTTGAAGTCGAGGTCCCTGAGTTCCCGGTTCAGGGAAAGGAAATCATAGAAGATTTCCACATGGTGCTGGTAGGTGCGCCAGACATCATTGTAATGGGTCCTTGGGACGGGGCCGGCCTGTCTCCATCGCTCCTGCAGTTCCTTGAAGTTCTTGTAGGTGGTGTTCATGTCTTCCTCCATGCTCACCAGTCCCTTTAATTCCTCGATGATCGCCTGCCGGTTTTCCAGGTTTTGCTGCAGGTTTTGCTCCAGGTTCTTGTAGTACTGATTCCGTTTTTCACGGTATTCGGTATAGAGCTCGTTGAATTGCCTTTTGGTTACGGAATTATAGCGGAAGTCCGAGGCTTCCCCACCCCGGCTGATAAATTCGTCCTTTTTCTCTTCAATGAAATCCCTGAATTTCTGGTCGAATTCCCGCTTGATGCTATCGACGTGCCTTTTTATGGCCTGCACTTTTTCGGTGCGAAGCAGGCGCTGGAGTTCGCCGACCAGATTTTCCATGCTCAGGGAATGGTAGTCGAGGAAGGGGATATGGTGCCGGCGTTCGTTTTCGGCGTCCTCTGCATCTTCCGCATTGGAGGCATCGATATCGGCCTCCGGGTCTGAGGCATCCTCCGCTGCTTCCCCGGATGGTTGGGGCTCCTCTTCGGGGGCCTTATCCTGAGCTTCCGCAGCGGGTTTTGACGCCGGTTCAGGGTCCGCTACTTCCCCCTTTTCGGTCTTTTCTGATGCTGCCTTACCTGGCGTTTCTATTTTCAGGCCGGAATCCTTTTCAGCATCACCGGTTTTGGCAGGGGCAGGTGGTTGCCCTGAGTCTACAGGTTCACCGGGCCCAGTAGTTTCGGCCGCTGCATCCGCGGCTTCAGGTTCCCCTTTTGGGTGCCCGGGATCCGGTTTTTCCCGGTTTTCTGAATCTTCTTTTTGAATTTCTCCCCCTGCAGCCTCTTCCTGCAGTTCATTTTTTTCCTCTTTCGACATTGCTGTGGATTTTCAGGAATCGTGCGATCTCTTTTCTAAGATACTAACATGTGGGCGTATCACAAAGGTAATTTGGTGTCTTTTTTGGAATCTTCGCGTCCCCGTAGCCTTTGAGGCCCGTTGTTCAGGAGTTCCAGATTTCCCAGGATGCCTCCGCCTGCAGGCGCAGCATCTCCAGCCCGTTTTTGATCCGGGCCCCGCGTTGCTTTCCCTCTTTCAGGAAGGTGGTCTCAGGCGGGTTGTAGATCAGGTCGTAGAGCAAATGGGTGGGCCCGATTGCCTCATAGGGCAGGGATGGGGCGCCCTCCACTTCCGGAAAGGTGCCCAGCGGGGTACAATTGATCAGGACCTGGTACTGTTCCAGCAGCTCAGGGTTGAGCTCCTCATAGGAAAGTTGCCCGTCTTTCGGATTTCGGGAGACAAAACGAAAAGGGATATGGAGTTGCCCGAGTCCGAATGCCACGGCCTTTGAGGCCCCTCCGGTACCCAGAATAAGGGCAGCCCTGTCGGCTGGGGTCAGCAGGGGTCGCAACGATTCCCGGAAGCCGGTGACATCGGTATTATGCCCTTCCAACCCGTTTTGTGTGAAGCGCAGGGTATTGACCGCCCCGATTTCCCGTGCCTGTTTTTCCAGGTGGTTCAGGTAGGGAATCACGGCCTCCTTGTAGGGAATGGTCACATTGAGCCCTGACAGATCCGGGTGCTGCTGCAAAAGGTCCGGGAATGCGGATATTTCGGGAAGGTCGTAGATCTCATAAATGCAATCCTTCAATCCGAGTTTCCTGAATTTCTCCGCGAAATACCCCGGGGAAAAGGAATAGGAGATGTCCTTTCCGATAAGTCCGAACCTACGCATCTTTCAACCGGTATTTGCCATACCACTCCAGGGCGATCAGAATGACGATCCCCAGCAGGATATACCCCACCGCCCACCAGGTTTCCCCGGCTGCGGGATCAGGGAGGTAGCGCTGGTAGTTCACAATGATCGGGTTGCCGTTGGAATCCAGGATGGGGGCCCCATTGTCCCCGAGCAGGAAGATCGATTTTTTCCAGGGCCACACCACCCCAAGGGATCCGGTGATAAACCCGATAATGAGCGCTGTGGTCAGGTTCCTGAAATGTTTGAGGACATAGCCCAGCAGGTGGGAGAGGGTCACCAGGCCTGCGGCAGAACCGGCCGTGAAGACCCCCAGGATCACCAGGGTGTCCAGGCGTTTCTGGTTCTTTGTGAAACTGAAATCCCCCTGGAATATCTCTGCCAGGGTATCGTACAGGGCATTTACCGAGTCCACCAGCAGGAGCACATAGTTCCCCAGCAGGATCAGGATGAAGGACCCCGACAATCCGGGGAGGGTCATGCCTGAAACACTGATGATCCCACAGAAAAATATAAACAGCAGGTTGTCATTCTCCCGTGCCGGGCTCAGAAAGCTGATGGAGATCCCGGCAATCAGCCCCACGACCCCCATGCTGAGGGTCTTTCGGTTCCAGGCCTCAAATTCATTGTAAATGAAGTAGATGGATCCGATGATCATCCCGAAGAACAGGGACCAGACATACAGTTCCTTGCGTTCCAGGAAATAATCCAGGATTTTCGAGACACTGAAATAGCTGAAGAGCATTCCCAAAATCAGGATGGAGAGGAAGGGCCCGTTCACGTAGGCGTAGAAACTCCGAAACCTGCCACCGAGCAGCAGCTTGAATGCCTTGCCATTTATGCGTCGCAGGGAATAGATAAACTCCTCGTAAAACCCCACCACAAAAGCCACGATGCCCCCGGAGACCCCGGGAACCTTGTTTGCGGCGCCCATGGCCAGGCCCTTGACAAACAGAAGGATCTTATCTGTAAAGGTTCTGTTGTGGTCCATGGGAATCAGGAATTCTTTTTCGTAGCCAGGCGCTCGAGGATAAAAATAAGCCAAAATCCGAGGATGGCCAGACCCACCGCCGGGATCCACTGCGGATCTTCCGGGTAGTTCCAGGGAGCGACCACGGTTTCCCGAACCGGTATTTCCTTCCCGTCAAATACCTGGGATTCCAGGACCACCTTCCAGGGCCAGATTTTGGGAAGGGAGCCTATGATAAACCCGGTCAGCAATGCCAGGGTGGCATTTTTAAATTTGGAGAACATCCATTTGAGCAGGCGCGCAAAGCTCAAAAGCCCTATCACAGCCCCGGCCCCCACGATGAGGATCACCTGCAGGTCCCGCTGGTGAACGGCGTCCAGCACCGTTTTGTAAGATCCGAGCAGCACCAGGATAAAGGCGCCTGAAATACCCGGCAGGATCATGGCACAAATCGCCAGGGCTCCGGACAGAAAGAGGTACGGCAGGGTTGCCTGGGCCTGGGAAACCGGGAGGGAGACCACGGCATAGGCCAGAGCGGCCCCGGCAATTCCCATTGAGATAGCAGCCAGGTTCCACCGGTTGATTCCTTTTGCCACATAAATAACGCTTGCCAGGACCAGTCCGAAGAAAAAGGACCACAACAGGATGGGTTGGTGGGTCAGCAACCAGCTGATGCCTTTGGCAAGGGAAAGCACACTGATGGCAATCCCCGAAAGCACGGCCAGCAGGAACCCCCCGTTGAGCTGCTTCCAGAAAGCACGGAACCCCTGCTTTTTGAGGACCCCCAACAGGGAGGGACGTATTCCGTTAATGGAGGCGATCAGCTCTTCGTAGATACCGGAAATAAATGCGATGGTACCCCCGGAAACACCTGGAACCACATCGGCGGCCCCCATGGCCATCCCCTTCAAAACCAGCCATAAATACTGCAGTCCGGTACGTCCTTCCATAGCGATCAAAAAAGCAAAAGTAGCCTTTTTATTTGGAAGCTTTCCGGCATTCCCGGATGACGCGTTCCACCCAGGCGGCACGGCTTAGTTCAGGGAAGGTTTTCTCAAAGAATTTGAATTGGTCCGGGGCCTGTCCGATGGCTTTTTTTAGGGCTGCAGCCGCTGCTTCTGACTGGTTCAGCAGCAATTGGGTACCGGCCAGCTGGTAGTGTATTTTGGCCGATTTCGGATGAAATTCCACCCCCTGCTGCAGGACGATGGCTGCGGTTTCCAGTTCCCCGCATTCCCGCAGTACTTCCGCCCAGGCCAACCAGGTATCCAGCTCGTAATTGCCCAGTTCAGTGGCCTGTTTGAAGGCGAAATCCGCCTCGTGTACCTGGCCCAGTGCCTTGTGGATGATCCCGGAACGTTTCCAGTAGGTGGGGTTCTCCCCGTCGATGTTCAGGGCCTTGTCGATGTATTCCTGGGCTTTTACGAATTCCCTTTTGCCCAGGTAGTAGTCCGTGATAGCGAGCCATCCCTTGTCCAGCAGCGGATCCTCGTGTACGGTGAGGTAATAGAAATAGCAGGCATCTTCATCCTTCCCAAGTTTTTCATGGCACTTCCCGATCCTCAGGTAGGCGTGGGAGGTCGGGTCTTCCAGCTGTGTGGTGGCCGTGTAATTGGCGATCGCCTCTTTATACCGCCCCAGTTTTTCGAGCACTTTTCCCTTTTCGAAATACGCACCCAGGAAGGTATCGTCCGAAATGATGGCGAAGTCAAAGGCACCCAGGGCCTCCTCATACATTTTGACCGCATAGTACTGTTTGCCGAGCTGATGCCAGGCAACCTGGCAATACGGGTTGGTCTCCAGGTAGGTGTTCAGGTACCGGATGGCCCCGTCGTGTTCTTCCAGATACTCAAAGCAGTAAATCGCGTTATAGAGGGAAGCGTAGTCGTGGGGATCCGCATCCAGGCATCTGATGAAGCAGCTTTTGGCTTTGGCGTAGTCGTCCAGAAAGAGGTACTCCATCCCGAGGAGGGAATAGAGGTCCTGGGATTCCCCGGAGAATTCCAGGGCTCTGTGAAGCCACTCGATCGCAGCGGTGTGGTTGTCCTTTTTGGATTCGATGTTGGCCCGCTGGATGTAGATTTCTTCATTTTTGGGATCACGTCCCTGTAACTGGTCGAGGACCGCTTCCGCCTTTTCGAACTGATTTTCGAAGACCATTACTTCCACCTCCAGCAGGCGGATGTTCAGGGAGTGGGGGTGCTGTTGAAGCCCCATGCGGATGGCTTTTTTAGCCAGGGCGATCTTGCCGTGATTCAGGTAGTGGTGGATAATGTCTTCAAAATCTTCTGCATCGAAGAAATAGACATCGTCCGTTTTAAGCATGGATTCAAACTTCGCGATGGGTGGGTTGGGTTGTTCATTGGGATCTAACGCCATACATGCCTTTTTGGGTTCTGTATGGATTTAAAAATATTTTTTTTAGGCCTTCGCTGGCGGGTACCCCCCGGGCATCTTATCAACAAATTAGTTAACAGGGGTGCCGGGATAGCGGTCGAGAAGCTCCAGGATGATGGCGCAGCCCTGTGCTATTTCATCCTCCGTCAGGGTAAGTGGCGGGCTGATGCGCACCGCCCTGGGCTCGAAGAGCAGCCAGAACAACAGCAGGCCCTCCTTCATGGCATTCAGGACCAGGTAGTCGGCCATTTTGGCGTCCTTCAGCAACACGGCCAGCATCAGCCCCTTGCCCCGGACTTCCTGTATGTGCCGGTGCACCAGGAGTTCCCTGAAGCGTTTTTCTTTCTCCAGGGTCTGCTGGATCAGGGTCCCTTTCCGGAGCTCCCTCAAAGTCGCGAGGGCAGCAGCTGCAATAACCGGGTTGCCGCCAAAGGTGGTGATATGCCCGAGTTTCGGATCGGCCGTCAGGGCTGCCATATGCTGACGGGAGGCGGTGAAAGCACCTATGGGGAGTCCGGATGCCATGCCCTTGCCCATAACCAGGATATCCGGTTGGCACTGGTAGTGCTCAAAGGCGAAAAGGGCGCCGGTACGGCCGAACCCTGGCTGGATTTCATCCAGGATCAGCATGGCCCCGGTTTCGTTGCAGCGTTCCCTTACCCGGGAGAGATACCCGGGGTGGGGAAGGATAAACCCGGCGCCTCCCTGAATGGTTTCCAGGACCACGGCAGCTGTTGTATCCGTGATCAGTGGGAGGTCTTCCGGGTGGTTGAAGCGGATGTGCCGGACATCCGGGAGCAACGGCCGGAAGGGGGCCTTCCGTTCTTCGTAGTCCATCAGGCTGAGGCTTCCCATGGTGTTCCCGTGATAGGCGTTCCTGGCAGCGATCAGCCCGGAGCGCCCCGTTACGCGCCGAGCCAGTTTGATGGCCCCTTCCATGGCTTCCGTCCCTGAATTGACCAGGTAGGTGGTTTGCAGGGGGTCGGGTAAAACCCCTGCCAGTTCCCGGCACAACTCCAGGGCGGGCCCCTGGACAAACTCCCCATACACCATCACATGCATATAGCGCGCCGCCTGTTCCTGCACGGCAGATACGACTGCCGGGTGGCAGTGCCCCAGGCTGCAGGCCGAGACCCCGGCAATGAAATCCAGGTAGGCTTTCCCTTCCGTGTCATAGAGATAGCTTCCGGAGGCCCGGGAGATCTCCAACCCCAACGGATGTGGGGTAGTCTGGCTTTGATAGGACAAAAATTCCCAGTTCATAGTTGCTGATTCCGGGACGGGACCTTTTTTTCAGTGGGCAGCACCCCTTTCGTATTCCCGGACTGGGGGGTGTCAGGATCCTCCGGGCCGTCTTCTTCATCGGGGCCTTCCAGGTCAATGGGTTCGGTAATCCCGCGGATAACGGGCAAGACCAGGTTGTTGTCGTCTGCATCGAAAATTTCATCCTTGGAACGGATCCGTTCATCCCCCCTCCAGACGAACCCCTGCAGTATCCGACTGCTTTCAGGCAGGTCTTTCTCGGGAAACAGGTCGCCGTCCGGATTGGTGAAGAAGGTGATTTCTTCAATGTCGCTCTGTTCCATTTTAAGCTGGATCCGGCTGCAGATGGTCTTGTTGATCCCGACCAGTTCCCCGTCATCGCTGTACATATAGTAGATGACTTCCGTGTTTTTGACCAGGTCGACCAGCTTCAATTCGTTTTCGATGAATTTTCCGAACAGGTCTTTCCCCTTGGCCTGGTTATAGCCCCGGTGCCCCACCGTGTCTTCCGAGATGATAAAGGCGTTGCCCAGGACCTTCAGGGAATCCAGCTTATCGGTTTCCATATCGCTGAGCAGGTGGATGCTGTCCCCGGTCATCTGGTTTTCCAGGTTCCAGAGCACCGGACTGCGCACGAGCTGGGTTACCCCGGTGCGCTGTTCGAAATGGATGCTATCGCATTTGCCGCTCAGGTCCGTTTTATAGAATTTGGCATTGTGAAAGGCCCGTACGACCCGGGCATCGGGTTCTCCGGTAACCATCAGGGTGTCCCCGTGCATGTAGAGGGAGTCCTGTTCCACCAGGCTGACGGATACGGCGCGACGGGTGGCAAAAAGGGAGTCCTGTTCGCGGTGCACCTCTGCATAATG
>JAWWDW010000055.1:0-8292 GCA_033719735.1 Robiginitalea sp.
CTCCAGATACCTACCACCCAATACGCAATCCTGGAAAGGACGTCCTTCCCCGGACAGGGCCTATTTACACGAAAACATCCGCCCGCTGGACCTTTCCGGTGGGGATGTGCCCGAACCGGAATGCCGTGCTCCGGTCCTGTTGGGCTACGCCTGCGATGAAGGGGTTAGCAGGAACCTGGGGCGCCCGGGAGCCTTCAAAGGCCCGATGGCTTTGAGGCGTGCATTGGGAAAAATGCCCTTGCTTCGGGAGGGGACCCTGCTATGGGATGCCGGGGACCTCGCCTGCAGGGATGGAAACCTCGAAGCCCTGCAGGAGGAGTTTTCGATAGCTGTTAGCCTGCTGGTCGGAAACGGATATTTACCGCTGGCCATCGGCGGGGGTCACGACATCGCCTTCGCCCATTTCCTGGGCCTTTGTAAAGCCCTTCCCCCTGAAACCAAAATAGGCGTCCTGAATTTCGACGCCCATCTCGACCTTCGTACACCCCTGCCGGGGCCCCATTCTGGCAGCCCGTTCCTGCAAATCGCCCAACTTTGCGAACAGCAGCAACGGGAATTCCACTACAGCTGTATCGGGGCGCGCAGGGACGCAAATGCCCAGGAACTCTGGGACAGGGCGGTGTCCCTCGACGTGATGGTTGTGGAGCGTGAAGCCATGGAGGCCTGGAAAATCGACCGGGTCCTGGAGCGCATTTCCCGGTTTATGGAACCCCTGGATGCCGTGTACCTGACCATTGACCTGGATGGGTTTTCCTCGGCCTATGCCCCGGGGGTTAGCGCAGCCTCCCCCATGGGGTTTTCACCCGGGGCCCTGCTCCCCTGTATGGATTTGCTCCTTGGAAGCGGTAAGTTGGTGAGCATGGATATCGCAGAATTGAACCCCGCCCATGACCGGGACTCACAGGCAACAGTCCTGGCCGCAAGCCTTGTGCACCGGGTCCTGCATTTTCCCGGCTTATTCTAACCAGGAACGGTAGTAATCCCCCTTGTCGAGTTTCAGGGCCGCTTCAGTTACTTTCAGAGGCTTAAACGTATCCACCATAACGGCGAGCTCCTCCGTGCCCTTTTTGCCGATACTCCCCTCATAGGTGCCCGGGTGTGGGCCATGTGGGATCCCGGCAGGGTGGAGGGAGATGTATCCCTTGTCGATCCCTTTGCGGCTCATGAAATCCCCGTCCACATAATAGAGCACCTCATCGGAATCGATGTTGGAATGGTTGTAGGGTGCGGGAATCGCCTCCGGGTGATAGTCATAAAGCCTTGGGACGAAAGAACAGACTACGAACGCGCTGGTTTCAAAGGTTTGGTGTACGGGAGGTGGTTGGTGTACCCGCCCCGTGATGGGTTCAAAATCGTGGATGGAGAAACCATATGGATAGTTATAACCATCCCAGCCTACCACGTCGAACGGGTGGGCAGCATAGACCATGTGGTGAAGTTGCCCCTGCTTTTTGACCTTGATCAGGAAGTCCCCCGTTTCATCATGGGTCTGCAGATTCTGCGGGAGCTTGAAATCCCGTTCGCAAAATGGGGAGTGCTCCAGGTGTTGGCCGAACCAGTTCCGGTATCGCTTCGGGGTGTATATCGGATGGTAGGACTCTACAATAAACAATCGGTTGTCCGGGCCGTCAAAGTGGATCTGGTAGATCATGCCCCGGGGTATCAAAAGGTAATCCCCGTACTCAAAGGGGATTTCCCCTAACATGGTCTTCAGCACCCCGGAACCTTCATGTATAAAAAGAAGTTCGTCCGCATCGGCGTTCTTGTAGAAGTAATCGGTCTGAGATTCCTGTGGGGCTGCCAGCGAAATATGCGCATCCCCGTTGAACAGAACCACTGCCCTGCTTTCCAGATAGTCCTTTTTGGGAGGTAACTCCAGGCCCTGCAGCAACCGGGAATGGATGTTGTACTCCACCGCAGCCCGGGGGGCAATGTCCAGGGTTTTGCCAATTTCCCTGACCTGCGTCGGCCGGTGGACGTGATACATAAGGGAAGACATGCCGTCAAACCCGATGGTACCGAATAGTTGTTCGTAATACAGGCTGCCGTCCGCCTTGCGGAAGGTGGTGTGACGCTTGTGTGGGATTTTTCCCAGTTTATGGTAAAGTGGCATATGCGTGGCGCTTGTTATTGGACCCTAAAAATACGACAATTTGGGGGTATGGGGAAATTTGTAGGTGGCAGTCCCAACTTCGCCAATGGCTTCGTCGGGCAAATGCAGTTGGCAGCTGGCGGCAGTGAGCCTACTGTCACGTTCAATGATATCAGGTTTAAAGGACAACTGGGGGACGTGTGTCATTTCGAACCTAAAACTGCTCCACAGTTTTAGCGTGAGAAGTCTCTTGAGCAATGAGCAGTGTGCTCCAGGAAAAAATTCTCAGTCGGGGCTTCACCCCTCCTTCGAAAGGACAGATGGCTGAAACCGTTTCCAAAAAAAAAGCTGCTGGCTCATAAAAGCAGTAAAACAAAAAAAGCCTCCCTTAACGGAAAGCCTTTCATTGGCGCGACGGTTAGTCGCTGACCTTGTTTCCCTTTCGGAAAACACAACACAACGTTACAAAGATAAAAAAGGTTTTTAAATTTCCTCCCGATTTGGCTCAAATTCCATCCTATGAGCATCGTGTGAGCAGGGTTTATCAGTCCTTTAACAGGGAAACCCTTCAGGAATCCATATTTTGCAAATAAAAATGAAAATTTCTGCTATGAGTTGGGTGGTGATCACCACCTTCTTCCTGGTGATCCTCACCATCGCCGCCTCCATGAATATGGCCTTCAACTGGATTTTCTATGCGACGGTCCTCGGGCAGGGTCTTGTGCTGCTGATGGTTTACAAAGTGCTTACCGACAACTACAAAACCTCAAAGACTTTCGAGGATTTTTACGAAGACCGGCCAATTCCAAGGGAAGAGTCTGTGGAACGCCTTTAGTCACCCTTAGCCGCGGGCAAGACGAGCATGGGAATCCGCGTGTGGAAAGCGACCTTTTTTACCACCGGTTCCCGCAGCCATTCATCCACCAGGTGGTGTTCGTTGCGGATCATGATAAGCATATCGATGGATTCCTGCTGTAAATAGTTTTGAATCACCTGGGCCTTGCTGGCCTGCGGCCACATCCATTTCATATTGGGTTCGAGGCGTTCCAGTTCCAGGAAAAGCTGGTGTTTGTGGAGCTCCTGAAAACCAGTGAGGCCTTCGGGGTTCCCGATATGCATCACTTCCAGGGATCCATCCATGCGTTTCTGAAACTCGAGAATGCTTTCAATCTGGGAAGCCGAATACGGACTACAAAAATCCGTAACGAGGGCAATCCGTCCGTTTTTCCTGAAACGGGCTTCCTGGGGGATGACCAGAATCGGGGTTTCGGAAGCCGCTTTAAGGATCCGAACCGAGTTGCTGCCGAGGAAAACCTCCTTAAGCCCGGATGCCCCTGTGGTACCGGAAATAATAAGGTCAATATCGTGCAGTTCTACCTGCTCCCGGATCTCCTCTGTCAGCAGATTAAAGGAGGAAACCGTACGGTATTCGAACCCGGAATCCGGATATTCGTCCGACAGGGTATCGATCAAATTCCGGAGGCCCTGTTCGGAGGCCACCTGCATGGCATCCTCCTCAGGACTGCCACTGCTGGCAAGGGCCATCACACGGCTATGGATGAAGTCCGGGGTATACGTATTGAGAAAATGGAACGTACAGGAAGCCCCCCTAAAGAAGGAGAATGAGAAATCCATCGCATTCTGAGCTGCCTTGGAAAAGTCTGTGGGAAGTAAAATGTGATGCATACCCTGGTGATTCTACGAGGGTAAAGATAGGACCACTCAGGGGCTGAAATTATGATTTTGATCAGCTTTTCCAAAAAAATTTTGAATTCTAATTATCTGTTTTTCAGCCTATTAAATATTAAAAACCGTCGACCAAATCCTGGAGTTTCCGCTCTTCCAGAATGGCCATTCGCTTCCCGGAGGTCTTGATGTACCCCTCCTTCCTGAACTCGGAAAGGATCCGGATACAGGACTCTGTGGCCGTTCCAACCACGTTGGCGATATCCTCCCTGGAAAGGACCAGGGCCAGGAACCCGTCGGTATCTTCCCCGAAATGGTTCTTCATATACAGGAGGGCTTCTGCAATGCGCTGCTTAACGGATTTCTGGGACATATTTACGATTACGTCATCCGCTTCCTTGAGGTCATGGGCCATATGCCGGAGTACTTCGTAGGTAAAGTCCGGGTTCTTGTGAAGGGTACTAACGATGGCTTCCTTGGGGATAAAACAGACTTCCATATCGCTCACGGCCGTGGCACTTAAATTGGAGCTTTCTTCAGCAATCACGGAACGGTCTCCTAAAACTTCGCCCTTGGAAGCCAGCTTCACGATTTGATCTTTCCCGTTTGAACTCAGCTTTGCGAGCTTGGAAACACCTCCCCGGACACAGTAGACGCCATTGAGTTTTTCGCCTTCATCAAAAATGACCTCCCCTTTCTTCAGTTTTTTGGAAATCTTGGAATCGGAAACGGCCTTCAATTCCTCCTTGCTCATGGCCCTTAAAGCATTGAACTTCCTGACAATGCAGTTTTCACATCGTTCGTCCATATCCCTTATAAAAAATGCAATATAAAAGTAGTCAAATTTTAAAAGCTGTAAAAGCTGACAGGTGTCATATTTTCGGCTTTAACATTCCAGCACCTTTGTCCTCATTTGTAAAATTTTTAATTTCACAACTGACAACCATCACCAATGCAAGGAACCACCTGCTATCATTGTGGGTCCCCCTGTGACGTAGAAGAGGTTCGTTACGACGATAAGTCCTTTTGTTGCAACGGCTGCAAAACGGTCTACGAAATTTTCCAGGCGAACGACCTGGACTACTACTACGAACTGGAAGGGGCACCAGGGAAAACCCCCACCACGGACCAGGGGAAATTCGATTTCCTGGAAGACCCGCTCATCGCGGAGCGCCTGCTGGAGTTTCAGGATGACACCCATCAGGTGATCACCTTCAGCATCCCCCACATACACTGCAGTTCCTGCATCTGGATCCTCGAAAACCTTCACAGGCTCAATCCCGGGGTATACAGCAGCCAGGTGGATTTCCCGCGCAAGGAAGCCCGGATCCATTTCAACCCGGACAAGATCAGCCTCAAGGAACTGGTTGGCCTTTTGAGTGCCATTGGCTATGAACCTTCCATCACCCTCGAGCAATACGACGGCACTTCCAGGAAGGTAGACCGGAAACTGATCTACCAGCTCGGCGTGGCGGGTTTCGCCTTTGGAAACATCATGTTCCTGTCCTTTCCGGAGTATTTTGAAAGCGGGGAGTACTGGCTGGAACAATACAAAGGGCTTTTCCGCTGGATCATGTTTACCTTTTCACTGCCGGTGGTCTTCTACTCCGGTTCCGGGTACCTCGTCTCCGCCTACAAAGGCCTGCGCTCCGGACTGCTCAATATCGATGTTCCCATTGCCCTCGGGATTCTGGTGCTTTTCATTCGCAGTACCTTGGAGATCGCCTTCGATCTCGGACAGGGGTTTTTCGACAGCCTGTCCGGCCTGGTGTTCTTCCTGCTGCTGGGCAAATTTTTCCAGCAGCGCACCTATTCCTTCCTCTCTTTTGAAAGGGATTACCGTTCCTACTTCCCCATCGCCGTAACAAGGATCCCAAAGGAAGGCAAGGAGGAGAATATTCCCGTCTATGAAGTGGAAAAAGGGGACAAACTGCTGATCCGTAGCGGGTCCCTGATCCCGGCAGACTCGATTTTGCTCCGCGGATCGGGTGAAATAGACTACAGCTTTGTAACCGGGGAGGCCCGGCCCGTGCACAAGGAAAGCGGCGACCGCCTCTATGCAGGGGGCAAGCAGCTCAAGGGGGCCATCGAGATCGAGGTGCTCAAGCCCGTCTCCCAGAGCTACCTGACCGAATTATGGAGCGATTCGGCCTTCTCAAAAAATCCGAAAACGGCCTTCCGGACGCTGACGGACCGAATCGGGAAACGCTTTACGGTAGCGGTGCTGACCATAGCCTTTATCGCCGCGGGGGCCTGGCTGTGGATCGAGCCTTCCAGGGCACTGAATGTGCTGACCGCAGTGCTGATCATCGCCTGCCCCTGTGCCATTGCCCTGGCCGCCCCGTTCACCCTCGGAAACCTCCTGAGGATTTTCGGAAAAAAGGGGTTCTATGTAAAAGATACCGAAAGCCTGGAGCGGATGTCCCGGGTGGATACCGCCATTTTCGACAAGACCGGAACCATTTCAACGAGCAACAAAAACAGCATCTCCTATACCGGTATTGAACTGACCGAAGCCGAGGCGGCTGTCCTGAAGAACACCCTGCGCGCCTCGGGACATCCCCTGAGCCAGGCCCTGTACCGGGAGCTGGCACCCTATAACATCGTCCCCCTGGACGCATTTGAGGAACACCTGGGGGAAGGGCTGGAAGGCCGTGCGGCCGGACAGCACATCCGGGTGGGATCCAGCGGCTTTGTAAGGGGGAAACAGGAAACAGAAGCTTCCGGGTCGGAGGTGCATGTAAGTTCCAATGACACCTATAAAGGCAGGTTTACCATTCGGAACGGGTATCGCGATGGGGCCGGAAAACTCTTTGAACGCCTGGACAGGGAATACGACCTAGCGGTACTCTCAGGGGACAATGAATCCGAAAAGGCCCGGCTGGAGGAGCTTTTGCCTCCCCTCACCCCAATGTATTTCAACCAGAAGCCCCATGAAAAACTCGAATTCGTGCGCGGGTTGCAGCGGGAAGGAAAACAGGTCCTTATGGTAGGGGACGGCCTGAATGATGCCGGTGCCCTGGCACAAAGCGAAGTGGGGATTGCCATTAGTGAAGACGCCCACCTGTTCACCCCGGCCTGCGATGCCATCCTCGACAGCCGCCAGTTTTCAAAGCTGGATGTGCTGTTGAAAACCACCGGAAAAGCGATGAAGATCATCTATATGAGTTTCGGGTTTTCCCTCCTCTATAACCTGGTAGGGCTCTATTTTGCCGTAACCGGACAGCTGGAACCGGTCATTGCGGCAATATTGATGCCCCTGAGTTCCATCAGCATCGTCGCCTTTACAACCGCAGCCACCAATTGGATCGGAAGAAAAATTGAATAAATGAGAAACCCTGATAATTATCATATTTTGCACATAGGGCACAAACTAGTTTTACAGCCAAATTCCGCCTGGGTATGAGCGTGATTTATATGTTACTGGCTATCAGCATCCTGGTAGCCCTAATCTTCTTTGTAGCCTTTGTTATTTCTGTGAGGAAAGGTCAGTACGACGACTCCTACACCCCTTCCGTGCGCATGCTTTTTGACGATGAGCTGCTTGAGAAGGACCCTGACGAGAACACTTTTGACCAACTGGATAAACCAACTTAAATTTTGATTTATGGAGATGCAGCAATTTCACTATGACAACAAAATCGTACAGAAGTTCCTGTACGCTACCCTGCTTTGGGGGGTCGTCGGAATGCTGGTAGGGCTGCTACTGGCATTCATGTTCCTTTTCCCCAACGTGACAGACGGGATATCGTGGCTGAGTTTTGGCCGCCTTCGCCCCCTGCACACCAATGCAGTGATTTTTGCCTTTGTGGGAAATGCCATTTTTGCAGGGGTGTATTACTCCACCCAGCGGTTGCTGAAAGCACGTATGTTCAGCGACTGGATGAGCAATTTCAATTTCTGGGGCTGGCAGGCCATTATCGTGGCCGCGGCTATAACCCTTCCCCTGGGGTACACCACCTCCAAGGAATACGCGGAACTGGAATGGCCCATCGATATCGCCATTGCCGTGGTCTGGGTCGTCTTTGGCTGGAACTTTATCGGCACCCTGCTGAAAAGGCGCCAACGGCACCTCTATGTGGCCATCTGGTTTTATCTGGCCACCATCGTGACCGTTGCAGTCCTCCATATCTTCAACAGCCTGGAACTCCCGGTTAGCGCCCTGAAAAGCTACTCTGTATACGCAGGGGTTCAGGACGCCCTGGTACAGTGGTGGTACGGCCACAATGCGGTGGCCTTCTTCCTGACCACCCCCTTCCTCGGCCTGATGTACTATTTTATACCCACGGCAGCAAACCGGCCCATCTATTCCTACCGGTTGTCCATCGTACTCTTCTGGTCCCTGATCTTTATCTACATCTGGGCCGGACCCCACCACCTGCTGTACTCCGCCCTTCCCGACTGGGCCCAGAACCTGGGGGTTACCTTCTCCGTGATGCTGATCGCCCCATCCTGGGGTGGGATGATCAACGGATTGCTCACCCTCAGAGGCGCCTGGGACAAGGTGCGTACGA
>JAWWDW010000056.1:0-8242 GCA_033719735.1 Robiginitalea sp.
AACCTACATCCAGCGGTATTTCAATTCGAAGTTCACCGTTTTTGTAAATGGCAGCCCGGTAGACTATACCTTCCTGGGAAAGCGATACGACAACGACCTGATCGTATGCTATATCGAGGTCGACGGGGTCCCCAAAGAGCAATTGAAATCCGTGGGGATCCAGAATGACATCCTCACGGATTCCTTCGAGGAGCAGAAGAACCTGGTGCATTTTAATATCCTTGGAAAAAAGAAGAGTTTTGTCCTGGTCCGGGAGAATAATAAAGGAATGTTAAACTTGTAGCTGCATTTTAGTAAAACCTCTTAAATCCTGTATTTTTCGAAAATCAAATAATCCTACAATTCATATGATGAAACTGAAGTATTCTCTCGCTGCTTTTTTCTTTGTATTTGCAGCCATGGGCTGGGCACAGGAAGAACCGGAAACCCAGAAAGAACCCGGCCACACCAACCAGAGCAAATTCAGGCAGATGTACCAGGAGTTTGCTACGCCCAATACCTACCGAAGTGCCTCCGGCGCGCCGGGCCCCGATTACTACCAGCAACGGGCCGATTACAAAATGAACATCACCCTGGATGATGAGAACGCCCGCCTTTACGGGGAGGAAACCATTACCTATTACAACAATTCGCCCGATGATCTGGAGTACCTCTGGGTACAACTCGACCAGAACGTCCGAGCCAAGGATTCGAAATCCCCGTTAAGAAACGGGGATGGGGTGCCCCTGGCCTACCGCACGAGCTCCTTTGCGGGACAATACTTTACGGAGCCCTTTGACGGAGGGTTCAACATCGACTATGTCCGGGATGCCCAGGGGAATCCACTTTCCTATACGGTAAACCAGACCATGATGCGGGTGAACATCCCGGAGCCCCTTAAGAGCGGGGAAAACCTTTCTTTTTCCATCAAGTGGTGGTACAACATCCCCGACCATACGGTAAACCGGGCGCGTTCCGGCTATGAATACTTCCCCAAAGATGGCAACCGGGCCTATGTCATCGCCCAGTTCTTCCCGAGAATGGCTGTCTATAGCGATGTGGAAGGATGGCAAAACCACCAGTTCTGGGGAAGTGGTGAGTTTGCCCTGCCCTTTGGAAACTACGAAGTGGATATCACCGTGCCTGCAGACCACGTGCTGGATGCCACCGGCGAATTACAGAACCGCAAGGAAGTCTTTTCCCGGGAGATGATGCGTCGCTATGAGCAGGCAAAAAAATCCTATGACCAGCCGGTGATGATCGTAACACAGGAAGAAGTGGAGCAGGCTGAGCAAGGCTTCTCAGAGAAGACCAAAACCTGGAAGTTCCGAGCAGAAAACGTACGGGATTACGCCTTTGCCACCTCCCGGAAGTTTATTTGGGACATGATGGCCGTAAAGATTGGAGGAAAGGACGTCATGGCAGTTTCCCTCTATCCGAAAGAAGGAAACCCGCTTTGGGAAGAGCTCTCCACCAAGGTTGTGGCCAGCACCCTGAAGAGCTATTCGGCCCATACCTTTGATTACCCGTACCACAAGGCCATTTCCGTACACGCCAAGAACCAGGGGATGGAATATCCCATGATTTGCTGGAACTACGGAAGGCCCAATGAGGATGGTACCTATTCAGACCGGGTGAAATACGGGATGATCTCTGTGATTATCCACGAAGTGGGACACAACTTCTTCCCCATGATCGTGAATTCGGACGAAAGGCAATGGGGTTGGATGGATGAAGGCCTGGATACCTTTATGCAGTACCTGGCAGAACAGGAGTTCGGGGAAGCCTATCCCCAGGTGATATCCCCTAATGAAAAATACCCTTCCCGCCGGGGGGACCCCTCCAAGATCGTACCTTATATGTCAGGAGATCAGAACTATCTGGCACCGATCATGTCCAACCCGGAGAACGTCTATTCCCTAGGGCCAAATGCCTATGCGAAGCCCGCCACCGCCCTGAATATCCTCAGGGAAACCGTCATGGGCCGGGAATTGTTCGATCATGCCTTTAAAACCTATGCCCAGCGCTGGAAATTTAAGCACCCGACCCCGGAAGATTTTTTCCGTACCATGGAAGACGCCTCTGCGGTGGATCTGGACTGGTTCTGGAGGTCCTGGTTCTATACCACGGACTATGTGGATATCGGGGTGAAAGAGGTCAAGAAATATTACGTAAGCGATAAGCCCACAGCCGAGATGAAGCAGTACATGGAGGCAAATGGCATCTCTGAGGCAGACCTGCCGCCTCTGGTCTATCTGGCCGAGGAAGACAGTGAGGATTTCGACCCGGAGATGAAAGGGAAGGCTCCCACGGACGTTTCCCAGCCGCTCAAAGAATTCATGCTGGATAACATGACTGCCGAGGAACGGGCCCGGGTAGAGGAACCAAAATATTTCTACCAGGTAACCTTTGACAAGCCCGGAGGAATCCCGATGCCACTCATCGTGGAGTATTCCTATGCAGACGGATCCAAGGAAGTGGTGACCTATCCGCCCGAGATCTGGCGGAAGAGCGATCAGGAGGTTAGCCGCGTAGTTTCCTCTCAAAAGGAACTGGTCGGGATCGTGGTGGATCCGAAAATGGAAACCGCAGATATCGATACCACCAACAATAGCTGGCCGAAGGAGGATGCCCCTTCCGAATTCCAGCAATTCAAGGAAAATATCAAGGGCGACAGGTAAATTCCCCTTTTCCCAAAGAAAAGTCCCGGTGCACCCACCGGGACTTTTTATTTTGCGCCCGAAACTTGTGTATATTTGTGGCATGGCATGGCACTTTTTGTTTATCAGCGGAGCAGAGATCTTCTTTATCCTCTTTATCGTGGTGATGGTCTTCGGGGCAGACAAGATCCCGGGAATCGCCAAGGGGCTGGGCAAGGGTATGCGCCAGCTCAAGGACGCCACCGAGGAGATCAAGCGCGAGATCCACAAAAGCGCCGAGAAACAGGGCCTCGATACCTCCATTACCGAAGACATTCAGAAAGAGCTCCAGGACGTCAAAAAAAACCTGGACGACGTAGGCGGCACCATCCGGCGCAAGTAAGCCCCCCTTTGTACTGCCCAGTTGGGTATTACAAAGCCCCTGGAATCACCTTCATCCCTATTTACGGATCGTACCTTAACAAGACCCCCTCATTCTACGGTGCACAGGGTCAGTCCATCGCGTATGGGCAGCATGACCGTCCTGACCCGGGGATCCTGCTGGAGGGATGTATTGAAATCCTTCAGGATCCGGGTGGCATGATCCTTTGGGTCTGCGGGCTGGAGCACTTTTCCGGACCAGAGCACATTGTCAAAGAGAAGGAGTCCCCCGGGGCGCACCATGTGGAGCACTTTTTCATAATATGCCGGGTACTCGCTTTTGTCTGCGTCGATAAATACCAGGTCAAAGGTCTCCTGAAGGGAAGGGAGAACTTCCAGGGCCAGGCCGGTGTGCTGTACAATTTGTTTCCCATAGGGGCTGCGGTCAAAATACCGGCGTTGCATCCCGGTCAGTTCGTCATTTTTGTCAATGGTATGCAACCTTCCCCCTGCCTGCAGGCCCTCGGCCAGGCACAGGGCGGAATACCCGGTGTAGGTACCGATTTCAAGGATGCTGTTGGGTCGGACAAGCCTGGAGATCAGGCTGAGCACTCTTCCCTGATAGTGGCCTGTGATCATCCGGGGCATCAGGACTTTCAGGTGGGTTTCCCGGGTGAGCTGCTGCAACAGTTCCGGCTCGGCTTCACTGTGGTTTGCTATGTAGGCCTCCAGGGCATCAGAGAGAAAGTGCATGATATATTTTTTTGTGAAAGTACAAAATGCCCCCCTTTTAGGGAGTGGTTCCAAGGGTGGCAAAATTTGGTTATGGATGGGGGGTGGCAGCCCGAAGTAGCAGCAATAGGGCAGGAGTTGGATGTGATGCGCTGTGGGACGGGGCATCCTCCCGGGGAGCCCCCCACCCCCCGCCCAATCAAAATCTAGCGTACAACCCTGCAAGTCCCCATCAAACCCCCATTTAAAAAGCGCATTATTTTAGCCATCTTTCGCGACCCCCTTTTTCACCGGATCTGTGGTAATTTCAAAATCATGCCTACTTTAGGGATATCTAATCCGCCATCCGATGAAGGTACATATCCGCGAAGCCACACTGTCCGACATTCCCACCCTGGAATCTTTTGAACAGGGCCTCATCCGGGATGAACGCCCCTTTGACCCTACCATCCGGCCGGACCCCGTCCATTATTACGACCTGAAGGGCCTTATTGAGGATCCAGGTACCTTCCTGGTTGTGGCGGAGCGGGAAGGGGAAGTGCTTTCCTGCGGGTATGCCACCCGGAAGACCCCCAGGCATTATCTGGATCACCAGGTGTATGCCTATTTTGGCTTTATGTATACCCGTCCGGACTACCGGGGGCTTGGGATTAACGGTCAAATTATCGAGGTCCTGAAGGGCTGGGCCCGTACGCAGGGGCTTTCTGAGATCCGGCTCACCGTCTACACGGGCAACCAACCTGCCATACGCGCCTATCAGAAGGCAGGCTTTGCCTCTCACCTAATCGAAATGCGAATGCGCCTGGGCCCTGGTGGGGAATCCTAAAGGGCAGTTTGAACGGTTCGTCGTATTTTTGAACAAAACGAATTTGATGGAATTCAAGAATACCGAGGAATTTGCCCGACGCCTCGATGCGCAGGATCCTTTGAAGGAATACCGGGACGCGTTCCACTTTCCCAGGGTCGACGGCCGGGAAGTGATCTATTTTACGGGAAATTCCCTGGGGCTGCAACCCAGGCGGGCCCAGGCATTTGTGGATGAAATCATGCGGGACTGGAAGGAGCTCGCCGTCGAAGGGCATTTCTATGCGGATAAACCCTGGTGGGATTACCACGAACGCCTGGTGCCACCCCTGGCAAAGATTGTCGGGGCCCGGGAGCGGGAAATTACGGTAATGAATACCCTGACCGTCAACCTGCATTTGCTGATGGTTTCCTTCTACCGGCCCGCGGGCAAGCGGTTTAAAATACTCTGCGAGGAAAAAGCCTTTCCCTCGGATCAGTATATGCTGCAAAGTCAATTGCGTTTTCACGGGTATGATCCGGAGGATGCCCTGATCGAGGTACGGAAAAGGCCCGGAGAACACCATTGGAGAACCGGGGATATTCTCGAAGCCATCGACCGGCATTCCGGGGAGCTGGCCCTGGTGCTTATCGGCGGGGTAAACTACTACAACGGTCAGGTCATGGACATGGAAGCCATTACCAGGGCCGGAAAGGCTGCCGGGGCGATGGTAGGCTGGGACCTGGCACATGCAGCCGGGAATGTGGCCCTTGCACTCCACGACTGGGATGTGGATTTTGCCTCCTGGTGCAGTTACAAATACATGAACAGCGGCCCGGGGAACGCCTCCGGGGTCTTTATTCACGAAAAACACCTTTCAGATCCAAATATTCCCCGATTTGAAGGCTGGTGGGGGACCAAAAAAGAGACGCGGTTTTTGATGCAACCCAAATTTGACCCCATTGAGTCGGCCGATGCCTGGCAGCTGAGCAATGCCCCCGTCCTTGCCCTGGCCCCGTACCTGGCCTCCCTGGAATTGTTTGAAGCGGTGGGGATGGAGGCCCTGATCGAAAAAAGGGACCGGATCGTGGCGTACCTGGAGTTCATCCTTGGTGAAATCGACAAGGAGGTGGAAAGCACTTTTGAGATCATTACCCCAGAGGCGCGCGGATGCCAGCTGTCGGTCTTCCTGCATGGGGAGGGACGCCCCCTGTTTGACTACCTCATGAAGAACGGGGTGATCACCGACTGGAGGGAGCCCAATGTCATCAGGCTGGCACCGGCTCCTTTTTACTGTTCCTATTCGGATATGTACCGCTTCGGGCAGATCCTCAAAAGGGGGATCCTTGAAAAGACCTCCGGATAAGGGCCGGATTCTTTTTTCTGACCTATCTTGCGGCCCAAACCGAACCCTGACCGATGAAATCCCTCCGCCTGATCCTATCCAATCCCCGGTATTTTGGACCGGCATGGGTCTTTGCCAGCCTGAATTTCTGGTTTGGGACCTGGGCCATCTATATTCCAACGGTCAAGGAACAACTGGGTATTGACAAGGCCAAACTCGGCTTTGCCATTTTCTTTCTTTCCCTGGGAATCTTTACGATCTTCCCGGTTGCGGCCCGTATTGTAAACCGCCTGGGAGTGGGCAGGGCTACCTGGTACGGAGTGGTGGCGAGCAGTGTCTTTGCATTTTTCCCCCTGATTGCACCCAACTACTACACGCTAATGACTGCCCTGTTTTTTTTCGGGGCCACCAACGGATTGACAGACATCGCCATGAATACCCTGGTGACTGAGATCGAAAAGGAGGACGGGCAGAAGTTTATGTCTGCAGCCCATGGGTTCTTCAGCCTGGGAGGTGTACTGGCGGGCCTTGGAAGCTTTGCAATCGTGCCGATCGGCAGTCCTGCATTGCATATGCTGGGGGTCATCCTGTTGGTTTTTGTGATCAACCTGCGATTTCGCAAACACTATTTCGACGTCACTGCTGCCCCGGTAGAAAAGGAGGGGTTTAGCCTCAAGTTATTTCGTCCCCTGTTCCTGCTCGGCCTGGTCTCTTTTATCGTGATGGGAGGGGAGGGGGCGATCGTCGACTGGAGCGGGCTCTACCTGAAAGAGATCAGCAGGGCCCCGGAATTCCTCATCGGCGCGGGCTTTCTGGCATTTTCGGTCACCATGACCCTGGGCAGGTTCCTGGGGGACGGGATCAGTGCCCGCATTGGTTCGGTGCGGATTGTGGCCCTGGGGAGCGGAATCGCCATCCTGGGATACCTGAGCGTCCTCAGTACGGAGACCTATCTGGCCCTGCTGGGGTTTTCCCTGATCGGCCTGGGATTCTCGGTCATCATTCCCGAGTTGTTTCGCATTGGCGGCAACATAAAGGGGGTTGAATCCTCACAGGGGGTCGCCTTTATAGCAGGCTCGGGGTATACCGGGTTCCTGCTGGCACCACCGGTGCTGGGGTACCTGGGGGAGCATTTCCGACTGACGACCACCTTTGGCGTCCTGCTGGCCGGGGCGGTCCTGGTCCTGCTGGCGACCTTTGTGCTTGGCCGGAAAACCTCAGAATAAGCTATTCAACCCGGATCCCGGTAAAATAGAGTTTGAAACTCCCTTCTGCATTCTGGTGCATGGTAGCCAGGGAGAGGCCGTTGAAATCCCGGTAGTCTTCCCAGGTGGTCGCAAGGGAAGGCTCAGCCTGGTTGCCCTTGCGATACACCCATTCCTGCAGGATGGAATCCTTTCCCAGGTAAAAGTCATAGGCGTCCCCCGGGGTATATCCGCCTTCCTGCCCGTAGGTGATGGTGAGTTTGTCCATGGGCTCCCCCGATATGGGGGCTTCTACTCCTTCCTCATATTCCCAGGTAAAGCTCTGCTGGTCCCAGACCCACTGATAGGGTCCCAGGAACCAGAATTTGTCATTGATAAAACCGGCATCGGCCCGTGCCAGGGTGGAATCTACTTCTGAGCGCAGGTAACTCAGGGTGTCCCCTTCGGAAATCCGGGTCACCCGGTTGGCGGTGATATCCCAGATCCAGGAGCGCTCATAGTGGGAGGTGTCCCGGTCCACGTTGAAAGTGAAGGCGATGCGCTTTACCTGCTCCCAGTTTTCAAACCCGTGTTTGTCGGCCAGCAGTTCCAGAAGGTTTTTCGGTTCCACATCCTCCTGTTGAGGGGTGGTCACTTGTTTGGAAGCCTCTTTACAGCTTGTGAAGAGGAGGCCTGCCAGGAAGAGGGGTAAAATCCACTTTTTCATAGATTGATTTTTGTCAAAGATACCAACTTTTTCAAAGGGGTCCGAAACAGACCAGATTCGCGCCCCTGCAGGTTTGGGGTGTGGCCAAAAAGGTGTATTTTTAGCCTCTAATCCGAAACACCCTATGAGTGCAAAAAAAGGTAAAGTCCAGGAACTGATCGATGCCCGACTTCTGGAGGAACGCAAGGTTTTTCTGTGGGGCATGGTAGACGATGATTCCGCCAAGCATGTAATCGACAGGCTCCTCTATCTGGACATGCAGAACAACAAGGAAATACAGTTGCTGATCAACAGTCCGGGAGGGTATGTCACCTCCGGATTTGCCATCTATGATACCATAACCTCCCTGAAAAGCCCGGTTTCCACGATTTGCACCGGACTGGCGGCATCCATGGGATCCATCCTCCTCTCGGTGGGGAAAAAAGGGCGGCGGTTCATACAGCCTCATGCCCGGGTAATGATCCACCAGCC
>JAWWDW010000057.1:0-8221 GCA_033719735.1 Robiginitalea sp.
CTCTTTGATGCCGGGGTGCCAGCCTCCCACCAATCGCAGCTGCAAGCCCTGAAGGCCGACCTGCTCCGGGCCCAGCAAACGGCTACCGGGGAACGGCTCGGCACTCACAAAAACAGCATTGCCCTGGCCCAGGAAAAGGCGGCCCACTGGGGGGAGACCCGCCCGGAATGGGGCCTTGCCAAAAATGCCGGGTTTGTGATCGCCCCCAGGTCCCTTACCAAAAATACCCACCTGGACGGGCGCTGCTTCCTGCACTCCTATAACTGGGAACTGGACAGCTCTGGCGCAGCCCTGGAAGGCATCATGCAGGGGCCCATGGTGGTCACCCAGTGGATCAACAACCATTACTACTTCTCCACGGTGGACAATGACACCTTCGGGGGCGGTTCCAAGATCACGCATAACATCACCGGTAAGTTCGGGGTGGTCCAGGGGAACGGAGGCGACCTCAAGATGGGGCTCCCCCTCCAGTCCCTCAAGGAAACGGACCAGGACCTGTACCACAAGCCCCTGCGCCTGTCGGTGGTAATCCAGGCACCGCTACGCTGGGTTTCTGAAATCCTGTTGCGCAACGACCACCTGAAACAGTTGCTGGACAATGAATGGATCTACCTCCTGGTGATGGACCCCCTGCAGCAAAACAGCATCCTGCGGTATGAGCAAAACATGAAGTGGGTGGACGCAGAAAAAGAAGGCATGCAAGCCCCCCTTCATCCCAAAAAGGTGGAGGAACCCCAGTTGGAAAAGGCGCTGTACTAATCCTTATTTTAAGTTTAAGTTGGCCCCGGTGCAATGCGTTGCTCCGGGGTTTTTATTTGGGGGGTTGGATCGATCCAAAATAACGGCGCATTAGGGAATCGAACCAAAGGTGACCTCTGGAAATAAAACGGATTGTAATGACCCATATCATTTCGCAAAAACTTGACAGCCAGTACTTTTAGTGCTGGAATCAAAAAATTCAACACCGATGAAAACCTTTACATGTTTACTTTTTGCATTATACGCTGTGGCCTGCTTGGGCCAGACGGGGAATAGCGGTGAGATCCTCATTACTGAAACACAACGGGATGATACCTATAAAGCCGGGGAAACCATAAGGGTTGAGGCCGTGGTACAGGGGGACCTTGTCATCGCCGGGGGAAATCTAACCGTAAACGACAGCGTCATCGGTGATCTGACCGCCGCCGGTGGTGAACTTTTTCTGGGTGGTTACGTAGCTGATGATGCGCGACTGGCCATTGGAAGGGCCACCATTGATTCCGAAATCGGGGATGATCTTATAATCTTCGGAGGGGAAGTTACCCTCACCGAAAATGCCATAATCCACGGAAACCTCCGGTGTACTGCGGGGAAAATCAACTTGCAGGGTAAGGTCCTTGGAGATCTGACTGTCAAAGGGGGAGAAGTTCTGATAGACGGTAGCGTCAGAGGGGCATCCAAAATAATTGTCGAAGATTTAACCCTTGGTCCAAAAGCCCAGTTTTACAAAGAGGTTCAATACTACGCTGAGGACGGGGAAATAGACTTCAATACGGCATTGGTTGGTACAGAAGCGCAATTCAATGAAGACCTGGGAGACGAAAGCTCCGATCTGTCCCCAGCCACATTCGGCACCAAGTCTTTGAAAATGTGGATATTTTATATTCTGTCTTCGTTCCTCGTTATCCTGGTATTACATGCACTCTTTAGAAAAGCATTCTCAAACGCCGTCGAAGAGTTGGAACACAGCTGGCTGAAAAACTTTGGAGTAGGATTGATTTATCTGATAGGAATTCCATTGGCTATTTTGATTGCCTTCCTGATGGTGATCGGTATCCCTTTAGGGCTCTTTACAGCCGCCGTCTTCATATTCAGCCTTTTGTTAGGCCATATGGTTGGTTCCCTGCTGCTGGCATACTATTTCCGAAATAAAAAGGACAAAGCCTGGGGTTTCTGGACGATTACCCTGCTGGCATTGCTTTTTGTCGTTATTTTACGAATGCTCACAATGATCCCTTATGCGGGCATCATCCTTTCAGTTGTGGTACTTTCCATTACCTATGGAGCATTGACCAGGGAGGTCTTGCATTCTAAAAAAACAACGAATACCTGAGCAAGGGCATGAAAAACAAAAGCCTTCGGAAATCCGAAGGCTTTTTACTTTTTGGCTCCCCCTGCTGGACTCGAACCAGCGACCCTCTGATTAACAGTCAGATGCTCTAACCAACTGAGCTAAGGAGGAATGTTCCTTAAAATTGAGGTGGCAAATATAAATGTTTCTTTGTAATACCCCAACAAAAAATACGGGATAATTACCCGCTCAGGGCCTTGTAGATATCGTTTCCGTTGGCAAACAGGATCAGGGCCAGCAGGAGGAGGAATCCAACCATTTGGGCGTATTCCATGAATTTGTCACTCGGCTTGCGGCCGGAGACCATCTCGTAAAGCAGGAACATCACGTGGCCGCCATCCAGGGCCGGGATCGGGAGCAGGTTCAGCACCGCCAGCATGATGGACAAAAAGGCCGTAATACTCCAGAACTGCTGCCAGCTCCAGGTATCCGGGAAGATGTCGAAAATGGCCTTAAAGCCCCCCACGCCTTTGTAGGCTCCGGTGCTGGGGGTAAAGATCTTTTTCAGCTGCAACCAGTAGCCGGCCAGCTGGTTCCCGAACTTCCGGGCCCCGACGGAGAAGCTCTCGAAGAATCCATATTTTTTCTGGATAATCTGAAAATACCCCATCTCCTCAAACTGCCGGAAGGTCCCTCCGGGTACAAGCCCCAGTTTGCCATCTTCACTCACGTTCAGGGTGAGGTCCATCGGTTGGCCCTCCCGCATCACGGTGGCCCCTACTTCCTCTCCCTTGTGCTGGTCCAGCACTTCAATGGCCTGGTCGAAATAGGTGATCTCGGAACCGGCAAGCCGTTTCAGCACATCCCCTTTTTGAAGGCCAACCCCGGCATTGTGGGAGGAGTCCGGTACCTGCCCCACCATAAAAGGGATCCGCAATTCAAAAAAGCTCAGGTCTTCACTCGTGCTGAGCTTGCCCAGGAAATCCACCGGCAGGTCGATGGTGATGGGCTGTCCGTCCCGTTCCACTGTAAAGCGGTCAGCGGTGATCATGCTACGGCGCAGGTCGGAGTAATTCTCGTACTGCTCGCCGTCAATGGAGATGAGCTTGTCCCCGGTTTGTACGCCAAGCTCGGTAAACACGGGGTTGGTCACCCAGTACCCGTCCTTTATGCTGGCCGTGGAGATATCCGCATCCCCGTAGGCGTAAGAGGCAAAGATGTATATGAGCAGGGCCACCAGGAAGTTGACCGTCACCCCGCCCAGCATGATGATCAGGCGCTGCCAGGCCGGCTTGGAGCGGAATTCCCAGGGTTTCGGGGGCTGGGCCATTTGTTCGGTATCCATGCTCTCATCGATCATCCCGGCGATCTTCACATACCCGCCCAGGGGCAGCCAGCCGATCCCGTAGACCGTATCCCCGATCTTCTTTTTGAAGAGGGAAAACTTCACATCGAAGAAAAGGTAGAATTTCTCAACCCGGGTCTTAAAGGCCTTGGCCGGCAGAAAATGCCCCATCTCATGGAGCACGATCAAAAGCGAAAGGCTCATCAGGAACATCGAAGCTTGAATCACAATGGGCGACATAGAATGGATTCCTCAAATTAGAACGCACAAAACTACACTTTTGAAGGCGCTTTTGAAAAGAAAAAAACCATGCCCCCGGGGACTTTAAGAAAGATTTAGCAAGCCTCTGCCACATGGAGGTTGAAGGTGACGCAGGTGCGTTGTACCTTTGCGCAAAGCAAAAGCGAATGCGTTCTTTTTTTGCCAAATACAAGTTGTTCGGGCTGGTGATGCTGGGGATCTCAGCGGTCATCATCGTGTTGTTTTACAACGCCCTGCAACCCAAAAAGGTCCTTCCGGTCTATCAGCCCGCCGACTTCAACCCGGAGCTGGTGGCACCCGAACTGGCCCACGTCAAAAAGTACCACACCATTGCCGATTTTGCCCTAATCAACCAAAACGGGGATACCATTACCCAGGAAGACTACCGGGACAAGATCTACGTGGCCGATTTCTTCTTCACCACCTGCCCCACCATCTGCCCGGTGATGACGGACAACATGGGCTACCTGCAGGAGCAGATCCTCGACGACCCGGAGGTGTTGCTTTTGTCCCATTCGGTAACCCCGGTCATTGACTCGGTCCCCAGGTTGAAGCAGTACGCCCTGGAAAAAGGGGTGAACGACGCCAAATGGAACCTGGTCACCGGGGACAAAAAACAGATCTACGAGCTGGCCCGCAAATCCTACCTGGCCGTGAAAACGGACGGGGACGGGGGGCCCTTTGACATGATCCACACCGAAAATTTTATCCTGGTAGACAAGCAGCGTCGTATCCGGGGCACCTATGACGGGACCAAGAAGGAAGATATGGAACGGCTTTTGGAAGACCTGGAGATCCTTCAAAAGAGTTACCGCGAATAAACCCGGGACCGAATTTTTACAATCCACGGCCCGAAATCCCCAAATTCCCTTATTTTTGTCTCTACTTAAAATCAATCTAAATAAGTATTGGGCTTTACCGTCGCACACCTGAAAAAGGGGGAAAAAGGGATCATCAAGGAGTTTTCGGAAGATTCCCTCCCCGTAAAACTCATGGAACTCGGGTGCCTGCCCGGCAATGAGGTAGAGCTTGTTCAGGTAGCCCCCCTGAAAGATCCGCTGTACATCAATGTAAACGGATCCCACATCGCCATTCGGCGGTCGGTGGCCCTCCAAATCGAACTGGAACCAACCCGGGGCTATGAGTAAAGACATCAAGGTAGCGCTGATCGGGAACCCGAATACGGGAAAAACCTCCGTCTTCAACAGCCTGACCGGACTCAACCAGAAGGTGGGGAATTACCCGGGGATCACCGTGGAGAAAAAAATGGGTGTCTGCAAGCTCAGCCGTGGCGTGAAGGCCCATATCCTGGACCTGCCCGGCACCTACAGCCTCAACACCACTTCTCTGGATGAAAGCGTGGTGGTGGAATTGCTACTCAACAAAAACGCCCCTGATTTCCCCGATGTGGCCGTGGTGATCAGCGACGTGGAAAACCTCAAGCGGAACCTGCTGCTCTTTACCCAGATCAAGGACCTGAAGATTCCGGCCATCCTGGCCATCAACATGGCCGACCGCATGTCCCGAAAAGGGATCACCCTGGATGTGGAAGCCATGGAAAAGCGGCTCAACACCAAAATAGCCCTGGTCAGCACGCGGAAAAACACCGGGATCGAATCCCTGAAAAACCTCATCGAAAATTACCGGAGCATCCCAACGGCCCCCAGCCTGGATGTTTCCGTAATTGACCCGACCTATTTCGACTCCCTCCGAAACGCCTACCCGAAAGAGGACCTCTACAAACTTTGGGTGGTCATCACCCAGGATGTCAATTTCACCCCTTTGGATAAATCGGAGCTGCTCAAGAATGGCTCCTTTGACATAAAGTCGAAAAGTGAGCTGAAAAAACTGCAACACAAGGAGACTGTCTTAAGGTACCAGTTCATCAATGGGGTCCTGAAAGAAAGCTATAAAGTGGACCGGCAGGCTGCCAAAGGCTGGCGTGCCACCCTCGACAAAATATTGACCCACAAGGTCTTTGGATATCTGATCTTCCTGCTGATCCTGATGACTATCTTCCAGGCCATCTACGATTGGAGCAGTGTCCCCATGGACTTTATCGATGCCCAGTTTGCAGCGGCCAGCGAATGGGTCAAGGACACCCTGCCTGCCGGGGTTTTCACCAACCTGATTGCGGAAGGGATCATCGCCGGGATCGGCGGGATCGTCATTTTCATCCCGCAAATTGCGTTTTTGTTTTTCTTTATCGCCATCCTGGAGGAATCCGGCTATATGAGCCGGGTGGTCTTCCTGATGGACCGCATCATGCGCCCCTTCGGACTGAGCGGAAAAAGCGTGGTCCCGCTGATCTCGGGGACCGCCTGCGCCATCCCGGCTGTCATGGCCACCCGGAATATCGAAAACTGGAAGGAGCGGCTGATCACCATCCTGGTCACCCCGTTTATGACCTGTTCTGCCCGCCTGCCCGTATACCTGATCATCATCGCCCTGGTAATCCCGGAAGGGCGTTTTATGGGGCTGAGTTACCAGGCCCTGACCCTGATGATGCTCTACCTGTTGGGGTTTGTAGCTGCCATTGTCGCAGCCAAGGTACTTCACACGATCCTGAAGATTCGGAGCCGGAGTTTCTTCGTGGTGGAAATGCCGAACTACAAATGGCCGTTGTGGAAGAACGTCTTCTACACCGTCGTTGAAAAGACCAAGAGTTTTGTGTACGGGGCCGGAAAGATCATCCTGGCGATCTCCATCGTGCTTTGGTTCCTGGGCTCCAACGGGATCTCCGAAGATTTCAAGAACGCCGAGGAAATCGTGACCGAACGGGTGAGCCGTGAAGGACTGTCCCCCAACAGCATGGCCTTTATCGACAGCAAAATGGAGGAGTACCGCGCTTCCATACCATCCGGACCTTCAGCCCAAAATATGCCCGTTCCCGACGTGGTCCTGCAGGATTCCCTCCAGAAACTCCGTTCGGACCTGAGGTCGCGGGTAATCCGGCAGGAAGTGGCCAGTTACCGCCTGGAACACTCCTTTATCGGACAAATGGGGAAATGGATTGAGCCGGTGGTCCGTCCGCTTGGGTATGACTGGAAGATCGGAATTGCAGTACTGACCTCTTTTGCAGCCCGGGAGGTTTTTGTCGGGACCCTGGCCACCATCTACAGTGTGGGAAGTGATGAGGATGAGACCATTAAAAACCGGATGGCCGCTGAAGTTCGGCCCGATGGCAGCCCCCTGTTCAACCTGGCATCGGGGATCTCGCTCCTGCTGTTTTATGCCTTTGCCATGCAGTGCATGAGCACCCTGGCCATCGTGAAACGGGAGACCAACAGCTGGAAATGGCCCATGCTGCAGCTGGGCTTTATGACGGTAATTGCGTATATTACTGCATTGGCCGCCTATCAATTAATCTCGTAACGCATGTGGAGCTGGCAACATATCCTGGTGTATCTGACCCTGGCCCTGGCCGTGGGCTACCTGCTTCGGAAATTTGTCTTTACAGAAGTCGGGAAATCAAAGAAGGAATCCCTGGGGGGTGGCTGCGGGGACTCGGACTGCGCCTGCCACTGATCAAAACAAATTCGCTACAAAAGAATACCCGAGAAGGCCCCAACCGGCCAGCAGCAATAACCCGCCCAGAGGGGTAACCGGCCCCAGAAAGCGCCATTTCCTTCCATAGACCTCACTGAGGACCAGCCCGTAAATGCTGAAGGAAAAAAGGAAGGTACCCCAGCATATTGCATTGACGATATAGCCATCCAGGGAACTTGCAAAAGAAAGGTTGTAGCTGAGCATCAGCAGCAGAATGGCGTGGAATAGCTGATAGCGCACCCCGGTTTCAAAGGCGCGGGCCTGGTCTTCCGAAAGCTTCCGCTTCAGGTAATGCGCCCCAAACGCCCCGAACAGGACGCCTAAAAACCCCAGCAATGCGCCCATCACCTGGGCGAGTAGTAGTTTTTCCATATCGTGTTGAATAATCGGTTTTTTACGATTGAACAGAACCCGTTCAACCCCTTAAATATAGTGATCGGATAATTGCTTCCCATCCGTTTAATGAATATCTTTCGGCAAATTTCCCAGCTATGAAAAAGCTATTCATCCTTGGGGTTATCGGAATGCTGACCCTATCCTGTGGCAGTTCGAAGTCTGCCTCCCCGGCAGATGATGAGAACCTGGAGCAATCCCTGGACGATCAGAATGCGGCCGTACTGCCTTTGGTGACCCGCATACAAAAACTGCCCGGGGTTACCCTTCGCGGGGGTGTCCCGGTATTCATAAGGAACAGCAGCAGCACGAGCGGTCGCCCGCCCCTCCCACTATACGTGGTGGATGGCCTGGTCATCGGGAATTCCTTCCGGGCCGTTGAAAACATCGTACAGCCGGTGGACGTCAAAAGCATCCGGGCCATAACCGGGTCAGAAGCTTCGTATTACGGGGCCCGTGGGGCAAATGGCGTTATTGAAATCACCACCAAAAAGGGTAACTGAGGTTGATAGCAGCCCCTGGGCAACCTTTCTAACTGTCAATCACTCCTGGTCATAGAAAAATTGTTCCCGGACGATCTTCCCGCCTGTAACCTGGTACACGGCTATTTCCGACATGGCTGA
>JAWWDW010000058.1:0-8064 GCA_033719735.1 Robiginitalea sp.
AAGGTAGAAGTATGCGTCACCTCTGAAGCCGCAGCCCGGAGGGCCGAAGCGGCCGGGGCCGATCGCCTGGAGCTTTGCTCGGAACTGGCTGTTGGCGGGGTTACGCCTGCCCCCGGACTGTTGCAGGCCATCCGGGAAGCGGTTGAAATCCCAGTGCATGTGCTGATTCGTCCCAGGAGTGGGGATTTTGTGTATGCCCCCGAGACATTTTCCCAAATGCTCCGGGATATCGCCTACTGCAAAAAGCTGGGGTATGAGGGTTTCGCTACGGGGTGCCTTTTGGAAGACGGGAAACTGGATGTGGAGCGGATGCGGTTACTTGCAGAAGCGGCCAGGGGATGCCATCTTACCTTCCACCGGGCTTTTGACCGGCTCGCGGACTGGGAATCGGCAGTGACGGAACTCGAAGGGCTGGGGGTAGACACCATACTCACCAGCGGGCAGGCCCCGAGTGCCCTTCAGGGCCTGGACCTTCTGGAAGGCCTCGCGAAGAGGACAACATGCGGGATCATGCCAGGAGGGGGCATTCGGCCACAGAATGCAGCTTCCTTTGTGGGAAAGGGTTTTGAGGCCATCCACCTCAGCGGGATTCGAAAAACACCTGCCGAGCCCGCTGCTTCCCTTCCCCTGAACAGCCCCCAACTCCTTCGGGAAGGGGCGCCCCTTCAGCCCGACCCGAATCTCATCCGGGAGTTGGTCTGCCTCCTGAAGGACCCGGGAGATTGAGCCTGCGGGCTGCCTAAAAAAAGTATATTTGTAAAAAAGAGTTCATGCTTCGCTGGATTGTGTTCTTTATTGTGTATCTGGCTATGGGTCTCTACACCTTACAGGCCCTGAAATCCGGAACACGCTATCCCTGGCTCCACTACCTCTATATCTTGATTGCCCTACTGATTTTGGGCAACTTCATCTATCAATTCACGATGGGTGATGAAACCGGGCGGGTGTTGAACAAACCCAAAAGCTATGCCTTTGGCTTTCTTTTGGCCATCCTGACCTTTAACCTGATCACCATTTTCTTCCTGTTTTCCGAAGACATCTATCGGATCCTTTCCGCAGGCTACCAAAAGCTATTTGGGAATGCCCCGGAATTCAGCCTGCCGGAGCGGCGCAGGTTTTTGAGCCTTATTGCCCTTGGGATTGCCTCCCTACCTTTTGGAGCGCTCCTCTATGGGATGTACAGGGGGAAATACCGGTACCAGGTGCTCAGTTATGATCTGGAATTCAAAGATTTGCCTGAGTCTTTCCACAACTATACCATTACCCATATTTCCGATATCCACAGCGGTAGTTTTGACAACCGGAAAAAGATTGAATACGGCGTTTCGCTGATCAACGAGCAAAAGAGCGATGTGATCCTGTTCACCGGGGACATGGTCAACAACAAGTCATCCGAAATGCTTCCCTGGTCTGAGCTTTTTGCCACCCTTGAAGCCCCGGACGGAAAGTTTTCCGTTTTGGGCAACCACGATTATGGGGATTACATCAGCTGGGACACCGAAGAAGCAAAGGCCCAGAACCTGGAGAATTTGAAGATCCTGCAACGGGAAATGGATTTTGACCTGCTTTTAAACGAACACCGCTACCTGAAGCGGGGTAAGGACCGTATTGCCCTGATCGGCGTCGAAAACTGGGGGCGGGGCGGTTTTATAAAAGTAGGCGACCTCCAGAAAGCCACCTCGGGCATTGAGCCGGGGGATTTCAAGATCCTGTTAAGCCATGATCCCTCACACTGGGAGGACAAGGTGATCCACGATGATTTGCACTACCACCTTACCCTCAGCGGACATACCCATGGGATGCAGTTCGGCATTGAAATTCCGGGCTGGGTGAAGTGGAGTCCGGTAAAGTGGCGGTATAAGTACTGGGCGGGGATCTACGAGGAACTCGGGCAGTACATCAACGTGAACCGCGGCTTCGGTTTTCTGGCCTATCCCGGGCGGGTGGGGATATGGCCTGAGATCAGTGTGATCCGGCTCAGAAAGGCAGGTATGAGCTGATTTTTTCGCCAACCTCCCACAGTACAGGCGGTTTGCCGTTTCATTCCACAAATTTTCTTACTTTTGAGTCGTAACCCAACGCATGCCTTATGTCTAAATTCGGGGAACTCATAGATCAGGATATACCTGTATTGTTGGATTTCTACGCAGAGTGGAACGAACAATCGACTTCCATGCATCCCGTACTCAGGGATGTGGCCGCCGCCCTGGGCGACAAGGGGAAAGTGATCAAAATAGATGTCGATAAGAACAAGGAACTCTCGCAGGCCCTGCGCGTTAAAGGCCTTCCTACCCTGATGATCTACAAAAAGGGGGAGATGGTCTGGCGCCAGAGCGGGGAACAGGATGCCAATACCCTGATCGGTATCCTCAACGAATACATCTAAAGGCCAACCCCACTACCGAAGTAGGCTTTTATTATTTCCGTACGCTATACTGGTTTTCATTTCCTTCCGGAACCGGGATCGTATCCTGAACCTGTGCCGGGATGGCATCCTGCCGTGTGGTATCGGGGACCGTATCCATGGGTGCAGTCGCTCCCGGGATTTCGGGGAGCTCTTCCCTCAGCGAATCCTGATAGAAACCGAACCGGTCCAGCTGCTCGTTGAAGATGGCCGTTTCCTTTTCAGCCAGTTCCCGGTCATCATTTTCGATAGCGATGTCGATAATGCGCCGGTAGGCCTCCATATCCGAAAGGATTTCCTCCACCTGATCGTACTGTTGGTCCAGGGGCGTCCCGGCATAATATTCGAGGCGATCCTGGTAAATATCCTTTAGTTGGTTGAACAGTTCCCTGGCCCTGGTGGTTTCCCCCACCTTGTAGTATCCGTCCACGAAAGGTTCCACAAAGGTGTAGAAACCGTAGTGTTCCACCTTCATGTTGGTCATGGCCAGGTCGATGATGTCCCTGGCTTTGTCGATCTTGTTTTCCGCAATAAGGGTTTCCACCAGGCGGGCGAGGTTGCTCCGTAGGGACAGGCCCTGTGACCGGGTTTGCGGGTCGTGGTAGATTTCAGTACTTCCGGAATTGCCCCAGTCCCAATCCATGACGATATCGTACATGAGGTCCGAATCAATCCGCCCCATTTCAAACGGGCTTCGGTTGGTGGTCCGGATCGGCACCAGTTTGTAGGCCATGCCGTCCAGCTGCAGGTATTCCTTCATCCAGAGGTATTCTGCATCGTCAAAGCTCCCCCCAGAGAAATAGATGGGGCGCTCCCAGTCATTATTGGCCAGGATGTCCAGCATCATAATGCGGTTCTTTGCCAGGGCCCCCGGGAGGTCGATGTCGATATAATCCACGATCAGGGCAGAATCCTTTTCCTTCACCAGACCGCTCTTAAGCACGTTTTCCTTGTTGACGGGTACCCGGATCTTGTCGGTCGGGTAATAAACCAGTTCCAGGGTGCTTTCCGGATATTCACTCAGGTCGGCCCCGTTCTTCTCCAGGTAGTAGCGCAGTTTGGTTTCAGGGCGGTCACTTCCGATCCAGTTCATAAAGTCTGAGATATTCCAGCGGTTATCCGTGATTTTCTGCAGGTAAATCACATCCCTGTTCCCATACCGGTAAAGCTCATGGGTGAGTTGGGAGGGTATGGGCTCACTTTCGTAAGCCTTCCGCTTCATCTGGTCCACATACCAGTCCGTGGCGAAAAGGCTGGTACAGATAACCCTGACATCTGTCCGGTGCTGTTCGATTTCCTGCACATACCAAAGTGGAAATGTGTCGTTGTCGCCAATGGTGAAGATCATGGCCCCGGCATCTTCCGCACAGCTATCCAGATAGGTTTTAGCCGCTGCCCTTGCGGTATAGCGGCCTGAACGGTCGTGGTCGTCCCAGTTCTCGGCGGCCATCAGTACGGGGACAGCCAGCAGACATGCTGCCGTGATGGCCGGTGCCCATACTTTTGGGTTGATCCACTTTTTGAATTCTTCATACAGGGCAAGGACTCCCAGCCCGATCCATATCGAAAAGATATAGAACGAGCCTACCAGGGAGTAGTCCCGTTCGCGGGGCTGGAATATATAGGGGTTGGTATAGAACTGTATGGCCAGGCCCGTGAACATGAAGAAGACGAACAGGACCCAGAACTGTTTCGGGTCCCGGGAGATCAGGAAGACGAGCCCGATGATTCCAAGCAAAAGGGGCAGGAAGTAATAGGTGTTCCTCCCTTTGTTGTCGAGCTTGTCCTGGGGCAGGTTGTCCTGGCTTCCAAGGCGCAGCGCGTCGATGAAACCGATCCCGCTTAGCCATTCGCCCTGACCGTTGTAGCGCCCCTGCATGTCGTCCTGCTTGCCTACAAAATTCCACATGAAATACCTCCAGTACATATACCCGAACTGGAAGCGCAGCATATACTGTATGTTTTGCCAGAGGGAAGGCGGGTGTACTTCCAGGAATTCCCCGAATCGCCTCAAAAACCCGATGTACTGTTCCTCGTCGATTTCCCCGTTTGCCAGGCCCTGTCGGACCTGTTGCGCTGCCTGCCGCAGTTCGTTGTTGTTGGATTTCAGGCTGAAATCCAGGGGGCCGAAATACTTCATGTAGTTTTCGGCATGCTGGTCACTCCACATGCGGGGCAGCAGCCCCACGTGGTCCTTGTTGGCCCCCGGCAGGGCTTCTTTGTAATGGTTTACGATGACGTATTTTCCCAATTCCTCATCCCTTTCGTATTTGGGGGTATCGTCCCGGTTTTCCCCCGGGGCCGCAAAAAGGTCTGAAAAGTAGGCCCCGTAGACCGGGCTCTCAACCCCGGGATACTGTTCCCGGTTGTAATAGGCCAGAAGGGCCCGTGCGTCCTCCGGATTGTTTTCATTGATCACCACATTGGCATTGGCCCGTATGGGCAGCATCAGCCAGGATGAAAATCCGACGAACAGGAAGAGCCCGCAGAGGATGATCGTATTGGCCGTCAGGTATTTGTTCTTCCGGGTGTATTGAAGGCCGAAGTAGAATGCTGCGGCAAACAACAGCCCCATGATGATGGTCCCCGAATTAAAAGGGAGTCCAATTTCGTTGATAAAGAACACTTCGCTCCACCCAAACAATTTCAGCACATAAGTCAGTGAAAACTTATAGACGAGTATCAGGATCGCCACTACAACGATATTCGCCAGCAGGAAGTTCTTTACGGTTGTTTGTTTGTATTTTTTAAAATAATAGAGCAATCCGATGGAAGGGATGGCCAGAAAGCCCATAAACTGGATCCCGAAGGTGAGCCCGACCACGAATGATATCAAAACCAGCCAGCGGTTTCCCCTGGGGGAATCGAGGTTATCCGTCCATTTCAACCCGAGCCAAAGCAGCAGGGACATGATCAGACTCGCCATGGCATATACCTCGGTTTCCACGGCGTTGAACCAGAAACTGTCGGAAAAGGTCAGGGTAAGGCAACCAACCAGTGCAGCCCCGAGGATGGCAATAGCTCCCGGGTTGGTAAGGGGAGCTTCCCCGGCCACCAGTTTGCGCCCCAGATTCGTGATGGTCCAAAACATAAAAAGGATGGCGAAGGCGGCTGATACCCCGGACATCAGGTTGACCATCAGGGCTACCTTTTCTGCCTCCGGGGCAAACATGGCAAAAAAAGCACCCATCATCTGGAAAAAGGGAGCCCCGGGTGGGTGTGCTACCTGTAATTTGGCCGATGTGGAAATGTATTCCCCGGCATCCCAGAAGCTTCCGGTGGGTTCCACCGTGAGCGCATAGGTGAGCAGGGCGATAAAAAAAACAAACCACCCCAAAAGGGTGTCCCATTTCTCGAATTTTTTTGCAACCATTGGTCAGGGTATTTACAGGTGCCGGGGCGAATTTAGTAATTAATGGTCAGATGAAGCTCCCTTTTTCTTAAAGCTTTAACAGCGGATTTGCCGCCCCACTGGGCGAAATCTGAAGAAATTTGTTTGGCCTAATAAAAGTTTGTTTTAAATTTGCACGCTCCAATGGCACTGGCCCATGGTGTAATCGGCAACACTACTGATTTTGGTTCAGTCATTCTAGGTTCGAGTCCTAGTGGGCCAACGGAAAAACCCCGTCTCTTTCAGGCGGGGTTTTTAGTTTGCCAGGGGTTATCCCTTAAATCCATGCGGTCGCTGTCCGTAGTTGTGACACAAGACCAGCAATTCGGGTTCGGTCAGGAACCTGCTTCGAACGTATAATAGGTGATGTCCATCCCTTCTGAGGCCTTTTTCAATGCTTCGGAAGGAGTCCCGCAGACCTGCAAACTCAGTTCGGAAATGGCCGCCAGTTGTCCTAGCATCGGCCCAACATTCCCCATATGTGTGAGGACCGCTTCCGAATCCCTGTAGATTTCACGAACGATACATTCTGAGCGGGTCTCGTTATAGAACCAGTCGTACTGCAGGCAGCCGATCCCTTTTTCCTTTTCCCTGACAGCCTCGATCATCCTGGAGGCTATTTCTTTAAAGGTTTCCAGCTGTCCGGGGTGTATCCTGAACAGGGCAATGGCGTCGAGTGTTTTCATGTATTACAGATGTTTTAGGTACAAGTAATGTACACCATTTTTCATTAGGAATCCCAGGCCGCAGCATTATCGGGGGTCAAATATGCATGCCCCGATTCGGGATACAGCCCGTATACAGGTGTCTTTGTAAGTTTTGAAATGCAAGCCCGGCCAGGGGAGGGCTGCGTGTTTTGTGCAGGGATGGGTGGTATCTTGTACTTGGGTGGGGGCGGGGTTTCCCTGGGAAAACCCATAAAACCTTTTTGAGTCGGTACCTTTTTAAACCACCCCCATGGCGTTATTGCGCCATGATGATAAACTGATACTCCAGCAGGGTATCATTGGTCTTAATGCTTTCAAAACCTGCTGCCCTGAGTTCCTCAACAATTGTCTCACTCCCGATTTTCATGCTTTTCGGAGGGCCTACGGGCAGGTCCTTTTTGAAGTAGTCAATAACAATCAGGGTACCTCCCGGTTTCAGGCCGGAACGCACCTTGCCGAAATAGGTGCTTCGGTCTTCGATATGGTGGTAGGTATTCACCGTAATCACCTTGTCCACTTCCCCGGGCTTCAAATTGGGGTCATCATAGGGGATTTGACGCAGGGAGAGTTTTGAATCCGGGATCCCGAGCCTGTCTTTTTTGGTGCGGATATACTCCTGGAACCGCTCATCCACATCCGCGGCGATCACATTTGCCCCCGCCTCCACCAGGCGAAAACTGAAATACCCCGTACCGGAGCCGATGTCCATAATGGTTTCCCCGGACACATCCCCAATATATCCAAGCACCTTTTCGGGCTGCTGGTAGGCATCCCGCTCGGGCGATTCGAACCTGCGGGTCAGCGATTCGAAGTCCGCCTGGTTCATGTGGTGGTTTGCCCGGTTGTGGTGCCCGTGTTCCTCCTGGGCATACCCCTGGAGGAACAGGCTCATTGCCGTAAGGATGCACAGGGGTAAAAAGGGTGATTTATGGGTCATTTCCTGAGTGATTTTAAAACGAGAACAAAGTACGAATAATCACTCAAATACGGTTTGCAAAGCGCAGTATTTCAGGATTGCGCGGATTGGAGTATTTTTGGAAATATGAACCGATTGCTGCTTCACCTTTTCCTGCTTGTTTTGGGAGTTGCTCCCGCTGTGGGACAGAAGGATACCCTTATAGTTGGGGTTTACGAATCCCCTCCCTTTGTCATCTACAATGACGATGGCACCCTTGACGGGGTCAGCATATGGCTTTGGGAAGAAATACAGGAGGATCTCAACCTACCATATAAGATCAGGCGCTACCCCGAGGCCCACTCTCTTAAATTGATTCTGGAGGACTTGGAGGCAGGTAGGATAGACATGTCGATCAACCCCCTGACGGTAACCGGGGACCGCTATCAACGGATGGACTTCACCAATCCTTTTTTTATCGGGAACCTGACGGTGGCCACCAATACCTCCTCACGGCTGCGGTATGTGCAAAACTTTTTTCGGGATTTCGTGAGGTCACGGGTATTGTGGCTGGTACTGATTCTGGGGGGGATGATCATTTTTTTCGGAGGGCTGGTTTGGCTTGTGGAACGCAAAAACCATCATTTCGAACGCAACCTCCAGGGGC
>JAWWDW010000059.1:0-7837 GCA_033719735.1 Robiginitalea sp.
AAGCCCGGCCGGAGGGGCTGGGCTGGCTCCGGCAAAGAAGGGTGTTTTCTCGAACTGCGCCAGCCGACGGGATGAACCGGCAACCATTCCGGCAGTAACCCCCAGGGCCTTACCCAGGGAAGCGCACAGCACCAGTTCCTGAAACCCCAGAGCCTCCAGGGGTTTCCAGGACCCGGAGCCGTCCGGGCCACTAATCCCAATCCCGTGAGAATCATCTGCGACCAGGATACAGGTTTTCGGGAGCTGCCCGAGCAGGTCCCACACCGGGCCGGGCCTGCCGGGCCCGCCCATACTGTCAGTAAATACTACGGGGATCCCGGGGTTGTGCCTTCCTAAGTGCGCCTGGAGTACCCGCATAAGGGATTCCCAATCGGGCTGTCGTGTGGCCCCCGGCGGCAGCAGGGCTTCATGGCAATTCGGGCTGAAGAAACAGGGGTGCCCGTGACGGATGAAGTATTCTGAGATCAGCCTGGCGGCCAGGAAACCCGAGGAGAGGGTAAGGCAGGCCTCACTACCCAACCAGGAGGCCAGGGCTTTTTCAGCCGTCCTGTAAACGGGGAGTTGTACATTCCCGACACGGGAGGCACCCCAATGGCTGCCGAGCCTGCGAATGCCTGTGGACAGCAGCCCCAGAAATTCCGGATCCCGCTGCATTCCCAGGTAGGCAGTGCCTCCGAAATACAGATAGGTACTTCCTTCCTGAAGGATCTGTGTGCCCGGTATCGCCTCGGATGGGAAGTTCATGGGAGCAGGGTTACGCCACTGCCCCCCATTTCCGGAAAGATGACCCTTCCGCCTTCTTCAATCCGGACGCCGGAGGCAATATCCTCTTTGAGGAGCATGGCCCCATCCATATCCACATAGTCGAGTTCCGGCAGCAGTTGGGCAATGGCGGAGATTCCTACAGAGGACTCCGTCATGCACCCCACCATTACTTTGAGTCCTAGTCCCCTGGCCTTTTGGATCATGCGCCGGGCAGGGGTGAGGCCCCCGCATTTGGTGAGCTTGATATTGATCCCGTTGAAGTGGAGGGCACAGCGCTCCACATCCGCTTCCTGCTGGCAACTCTCATCGGCGATCACGGGCAGATCACAGTGATGGGCTACTACCTCCATTCCCTTCCAGTCATCTGCAGGCAGGGGTTGTTCTATGAATTCGACCCCCAGTTCTTTCAGGACAGCTGCATTTTCGATGGTTTCCCGGGCATTCCAGGCGCAGTTGGCATCCACGCGGAAGGTGGCATCCGTGTGGCGCCTCAATTCGGTGACAATGGCAACGTCCTGGTCCGTACCCAGTTTGATCTTGTAGACAGGCCAGGGGACTTCGTTCATCTTGGCGACCATCACCTCCGTGGTGTCAAGGCCAATGGTATAATTGGTGATCGGATAGGTGTCCGTATCGTTCCCCCAGAGCTCGTAAAGGGGTTTTCCCCTGAGCTTTCCATACAGGTCCCATGCGGCCAGGTCAATGGCACAACGGGCAAACCCCGACAAGCCGTGGGCGCATAACATCTCGTAAAGCCCTTCGGGATTCTCCGCGGAGGCCGATTCCAGCAGGGGTCTCACAGATTCCACCTCCCGGGTCAGGGAAGGGATGGTAACCTCGTAGTAAGGATTGGCGGTAGCCTCCCCGTAACCGGTCACCCCGTTGTGTGAGAGGCTTACGATCAGGGTTTGCTGTCGGTCATACCGTTCGCGCGAAATGCCAAAACTATGGGCGAGTTCCAGGGTATAGGGATGCAGGTCCAGTTTCACGTGTGACTATTTTTGAGAAACCCTAAAGTAAGGAATTCCCGGAATCCCCATGAAAAAACCCCAGGCGGAAGGCCGGGGTTTCTCAGAAACACTGCTGGAACTTGGGATAAGAAAGTCAGCTGTCAATATTTATGGACACTTCCTGAAACGGATTTGCGGGTTTCCACTTTTGGGTCCCCACTGTATCCGATGTCTGCGCCGCTGCTGGCATCTGCGGTGAGCTCATCCTGCACGTTTACCTTGATATCGGCCCCACTGCTCGCATCGGCCCGGCATACTTTGGCCTCCAGGTCCAGTGCCTTGATATCGGCCCCGCTGCTGGCATTGGCATAGAGGAGGTTGGTACGCCCCCCAAGCCGCATGTCGGCCCCGCTGCTGCAGTCGGCTTCGATTTGATCGGCCACCAGTTCCAGCCGCAGTTCGGCCCCACTGCTGGCGTCCAGGTGGATCCTGTCGGCCTCTATAAGGCCTTCTCCTACCAGGTCTGCCCCGCTATTGGCTTCCAGGGAAGTGATCTCGGGCAGGCTTACATATATTTTTTTGGTCGCCCGACCGATATTCTCGATTTCGTGGATCTTCAGCTTCCCGTCGCGGATATCCGTGCCGATAAGGTCGATCACATTCTCGTCCGCCGCTACCCGGATCCTGAAGGCGTCACCCTGGGTTACGTAAACATCCAGGCCTTCGGAAGCCGTAATGGCGGTGAAGTCTTCGGTAATATCCCGGCTTTCTTCCACCACTTCCCCGTTGCCTCTGACACCGTCGCCGATGTCCAGCATGCAGGAGGAGGATAGCAAGGAGAGTAAGGTCAGGATAAGTGCGATGGTAAATCGTGCCAGTGTTGTCATGATGTTCGTTTTTTGATGTGTTACTGGGCGGTCAGGCCCGGTTAAGGTTGTTTTTAATGATTTTGATGCTGTAAAAGTCATCAATTAAGCCAGCGTTTCCCAGAAGGATGAACCGAATTGTCGAAATTCCCTTCTGAACCGGAATCAGTTGTCATTTTCCTTCGCCCGCACCCGGATCCCTTCCTCGTTTATCTTCATCTCAAAGGAATCTTCGCGGTCCTTCAGGTCGATATCCACCCCATTCTCATCGATGATGATGTGTCCGTTCCCATCTTCATCCTCGCTTTCCGGGGGGCAGTTCAGGCACCGCAGGGTCCCGTCGGCGCCCATCTGCCATGAGTAATTCACGATGCGTTTGCGATACATGTCCTGGTCGTACTGGATCCTGCGGCCTACGTAGTTCCGCGCCCTTTGATTGAACTGGAGCACGGTGCCTTCCGGTACGAACAGGGTCAGTCGTATTTCCTGGTCCCGGATCTTGTTCTGGGCGTCGGTGGTGAAATGGTCGTCCAGCAAAAGGGTGTTTCCCGTCAGGGCATAGGCATACTGGATCTCACCCGCCCGCTGGCGCGCATCCTTGTAAGAGCTCCCGTCTGCATCCTTGCGGATCCGCATGCTCATCGTCGAATCTTCTGCAATCCGGATGTCCAGCAGGATGTCATCCGAGAACAAAAGCGGATTGTCCTGGGCGTCGTACCGGATTTCCATGCCGCCTACCACGGCAGACGGTCCATCAGAGTACTCCGAGTCGCGGAACCGGATATTCAGGGTGTCCGGCGCCGCCACAAGGGAAAGGGTATCCCGTTCGGTTACACTGCCCGTGTAAGCATGGGCGGAGGCTTGCTTTACGCCCAGGACGGCCAGGGTTATAATGGAGATCAACCAAAGCCCGAACAGGGAGAACTTCGCGATGTTCCCAATGGATTTCAGGTTGGTCACCAGGATCCGAAGCCCGAGGTACATCAGGAAGAAAAAGGGGATTCCCAGGGAGAAAAACGATAACAGGGATACCAGCCATACGGGGGCATCCGTTGAGTTTACCATCCCGATCAAATCTACGCCGGGGATGTGTACGGCATCGATGATACCTACGGTAAACAGGGCGATAAAGAGTCCGATTAAGGTGGCAGCACCAATGATGATCAGCAGGATTCCGATGAATTTGCCGACGATTTTGAAAAGGAACAGGATGATATCCCCAAGGGTGTCAAAGAAGGTCTTCCCTCCTTTTTTGACCTGGTCACCCACCTTTTCATAATCCACATTGCGGACTTTGTCTGCCACCTCGTCAAAACCCTCCTTGACCTTCCTTTCAATATTGCTGATGTTTACCGGCTCCCCGGTCATATCCAGTTTTTGGGAGGTAGTGGCCGCTTCCGGTACCAGGATCCACAAGATGATATAGGCGATAATGCCGAAGCCGCTTCCGAAGATCGCCAGAAATAGGAAGATCAGCCGGATCCAGAGGGCGTCCAGTCCGAGGTAATGCTCCAGGCCGGCACAGACCCCGCCTATGTATTTGCGGTCGATGTCCCGATAGAGTTTCTTAACCCGCTGGCGCTTACCCGTGCTGCTGGTAGCGGGGCCGTCCTCAAATATTTCCTCATCGATATGGTAGTCCTCAGGCTGGCCCATGATGGTGATGACCTCATCCACTTCCTTCATGGTGATTACCTGCCGTTCGTTTTCCATCTTCTCGAAGAAGAGCTCCGCGATTCGGGCTTCGATATCGGCGATGATTTCGTCGCTTCCCTTGGTTCCCGCAAAGGATCGTTTGATGGCCTCCAGATAACGCAACAGTTTCTGATATGCATTCTCATCGATATGAAAAAGCATATTGGCCAGATTTATATTTACAGTCTTGTTCATGTTACTTCTTTTTAGCGTTGGTTACCACGTTTACCGCCGTGCGGAGCTCGTCCCAGGTGGTGTTGAGTTCTTTCAGGAATAGCTTGCCGGTCTCTGTGAGGCCGTAGTATTTCCTGGGTGGCCCGGAGCTGGATTCTTCCCAGCGATAGCTGAGCAGTCCCGCGTTTTTCAGCCGGGTGAGCAAAGGGTAAATCGTACCCTCAACGACCAGCATTTTAGCGTCTTTGAGGGTTTCCAGGATCTCGGAGGCATACTTGTCATCCTCGCTTATAATCGAGAGGATGCAGTACTCCAGGACCCCTTTGCGCATCTGTGCTTTTGTATTTTCTATGTTCATAATATTGGCTTCTTTGACCCCCTGCCGGCAGGGGCAGGGGCCTGGGTTAACTGTTCGTTTTTTGTGGGTTCATGATTCTTGATAGATTGATTGATGAATAAACGTGCTTGATGTTTTAATGCAAACTGACGATGCGGTGCATCCTCCAGGTGCCCTCTTCCTGTTTCCACAGGGTGATGAACCTGCTTGGCTTTGATACCGCATCGGGCTGCTGATTGTTATGGAATTTATGTAGTCCGATCTCGACAGCTCCAAACCCCTTGATCTCGTGTACCTCCAGGCTTCCTGCAACCAGTTCCCGGGTGACTTTCCCGCAAATATTCGCCTCGATGCTCTCCAAAATACCTGCCTTGGAGGTGCTCAGCCCGCCCTGGTCATGGTAAAATTCGAGGTCTTCACTGAGCAGTGCCGCCTGGGTTTGCATATCACAGGAATTGTAAGCTGTAAAATAGGCCTCGTCCAGGGCGGCAATGGTCTGGAATAACTCCGAATCACTGGGTAACTGGGCCTTCAGGCCGGTGGTTGTGGCCAGGGCACTGAAGAGCAGTATGGGGGCTAAGAGGGCCTTCATCGGATAAATTTTATGGTCAGGGGGTATTTGAAATATTCCCCCTCGTTGGTTCGGATCGTGGCCAGGATGGTATAGACGATATTGATCAGGTAGAGGGCCAACTCCAGCAGGCCGGTCAGGCCAAGGGGCCACCAGAACCTCGGACCGTCCGCCCAGTCCCCCATAAAATGGAATCGAAAGGGCCACCAGCCATTCCAGCCTCCCCATTCAAAATTGCCCCCCTGGAAGATGTCCGGAAGGAAACCGAGAAAAAAAGGGACCGAGAGCATTCCGATGATCAGGCCGTAAAGGGCCATGCTGATCTGGAAATTAAGGGCCTGTTTCCCGTTGTAATCCACAAAGGCCGATTGTTTCCGGTTGGGCAGCCAGAATACCAGGGGAAGGATGAACTGACCAAAAGGAACAAAGAACCGGCCCAGGGTGGAGCCATGTATCACTGCGGACAGGTTGCGCTCGTGTTTGCTGATCGTTTCTGTCATGGCATAGTTGTTTCTTATACAAATATATATACGTAAGAAGGTATTATGCAAAACATAGTACTATAAATTAACATATATTTAACATTAGTAGGGAGGAGGATTTCAATATCTTTAAAGGGTCAAATATGCTGCTATGACCGGGAAAACGGGCAAGTTCAACAACTTTCTATTCTTTAAACTCCCCTCGGCCTGGTGGTGCGGGGTACGTTTGACCGAACTTGCAGAAAACCATGCGGTTGCCTCCGTACGTTACCGCTGGGCAAACCAGAACCCTTTTAAATCCATGTTCTGGGCGGTACAGGGGATGGCGGCTGAGCTGGCCACCGGGGCCCTGGTAATGCAGGAAATTCAGAAAAGCGGAAGGCCGGTTTCCATGCTGGTACTCAATAACAAGGCGGGCTTCCGGAAGAAGGCCCGGGGGCGCATCACATTTCGCTGCGAGGACGGCCCCGCACTTAAAAATGCCATGGAAAAAGCGCTGGAAAGCGGTGAAGGCCATACGGTGTGGATGAAGTCTGTGGGGACCAATGAAGCAGGGGAAGTCGTCAGTGAATTCCATTTTGAATGGACTTTGAAGGCCAGGGATTCAGGGTAGGAAGCAGGGGACAGACCAGGTTTAGCATGCCTTTTTTCGGGTGAATGCAAGGAATGTGCACAGGAGTATTTTAATTTGAGAGTGGGGGGGTGGGCCCCCTGTGCACGGGAGATCAAACCGGCACCAAAAGCCCACACAACCCTTTAAACATAATTTCAGAAACCATGAACGCACACGAAATCGATTATCACATATTCGGGGATGAAATGCAATATGTCTCCATAGAACTGGATCCTCAGGAAGCCGTTGTGGCAGAGGCCGGGGGTTTTATGATGTCCGAACCCGACATCAAAATGGAAACCATTTTTGGGGACGGTTCCCACAAGGAAAAACAGGGTGGATTCCTGGACAAGGTACTGTCGGCCGGGAAGCGGATCCTTACCGGGGAAAGCCTTTTTATGACCGTCTTCTACAACATGAGCCAGGGAAAGCGGTCGGTGAGTTTTGCCTCCCCCTATCCGGGAAAGATCATACCCATCGATCTATCTGAGAAGGGGGGTAAATTTATCTGCCAGAAAGATGCCTTCCTTTGCGCTGCCAAAGGGGTTTCCGTGGGGATCGAGTTTTCCAGGCGCCTTGGAAGGGGTTTTTTCGGGGGAGAAGGATTCATCATGCAGAAACTCGAGGGGGACGGCATGGCCTTTGTACATGCAGGGGGCACCATGGCCCGGAAGGAGCTCGCACCCGGGGAAATCCTGCGGGTGGATACGGGCTGCCTGGTGGGGTTTTCGCCTACAGTGGATTACGATATTGAATTCGTGGGCGGGATCCGAAATACCATTTTTGGGGGGGAAGGCCTGTTCTTTGCAACCCTGAAAGGCCCCGGAATCGTTTACGTGCAATCCCTTCCCTTTAGCCGCCTTGCCGAACGGGTATGGGCTGCGGCTCCCAAGGGGGGCGGCCGTCAGAAAGGGGAGGGGAGCATCCTTGGAGGCCTGGGCGATATCGCCATGGGTGATAACCGCTAGGAAAATAGGGTTCTGCCCTTGCGGGGTTTCGGTACTTGGGTTATCTTCAACCTGTATTGCCCTGGGAGGTAGTGCTCCTGCCTTTAGGAGTACCAGCAACCGGGTGAACCATTGCCAACAGTGCGTTCTTACATGAAATTCAAACTCCTCTTCGCCTGTTTTGCATTGCTCCTGGCCCAGGGGAGCCTGCACCATTCTGAGAAGGAGTTCGAAGTGCCTTCCCGGGATGCGATTTCAGAAAACCCGGAGGCAGTACTCCCATCGGCCACTTCCCAGACCGGGATACCCGAATTGCCCATCAGGGTGCCCGACAACCGTTTTAAACCCCTGGACGCCTGCAGGGACCGAAACCTGGAGCGAAGTCTGGAGCGGCAGTTGTTGCGGGATCCGGTCTTTGCACGGCTGGTGGGGACTAG
>JAWWDW010000060.1:0-7817 GCA_033719735.1 Robiginitalea sp.
AGCAGGTCCTTGACGTAGAGCACCCCCTGCACGTTGTCCAGGTTTTCAGCGTATACCGGGATGCGGGAATATCCATTCTTTTTGATCTCTTCAAGCACTTCAGGGTACTTGAGGTCCCCGGACAGGGCAAAGATATCCAGCCTGGGGCGCATTACCTGCTTGGTATCCGTATTCCCGAAAGATACGATCCCTTCCAGGATTCGCTGCTCCTCCCGGGTGGTATCCCCCTCGGAAGTGAGCTCCAGCGCCTGGGAAAGGTGGTCCACGCTCAGGTTGGTCTTTTGCTTTCCCAGACGCCTGTAAAGCAGGTTTGTCCCCTTGCGCATGGGACCGGTCAGGGGGGTGAACAAAACATCCAGGGTTCGGATCAGATAGGTCATTCGATAGGCAAAGGCCCTGCGATTCCGGTTTGCATAGATCTTGGGGAGGATCTCTCCAAAAAGCAGGATGAGAAAGGTGGCCAGGACAACCTCCAGCAGAAAACGGCCCGATATAAAACCGAGGTAGATCTGGTCGATACCGGCAAAAACCGTATCCCCGATATCGTTTAGAAGCAGGACGACCCCAATATTGATGGCGTTGTTGGCAATCAAAATGGTGGCCAGGAGTTTCTTGGGTTTCTCCAGGAGTTTCTGGATGACCTTGGCCCGGGCCGTTCCGCTTTCGCCCAGTTCATTCAGTTCCGTTTGGGAGAGGCCAAAGAAGGCCACTTCTGCCCCGGAAATCAATCCTGAGCAGATCAGCAGGACAATAAGCAGGAGTATCTTGACAATCAGCAGGCCGTCCATAGCCGTCCCGATCAGAATAGCGCTTAGGGGGTCCGGGTCCAAGTACTGGGTCTTTGGTTACTTAAAATGGCAGATCGTCCTCCTCTTCAGCGTTTTCAACAGGGGTGCCTGTCGCATTCTGAGGTTCACTTGCGGGGGTCGGTTTGGCACTGGCTTGAACAGGGGGTCCGGCCATATCCCCTCCCCCTTTATTGGACAAAAAGGTGAAGTCCGTAGCCTGGACCTCTGTGGTATAGCGGGTCACTCCGTCCTCACCCTGCCATTGGCGGGTCTTCAGGCGGCCTTCTATGTAGATCAGATCGCCCTTGCTCAGGTATTTTTCACAAATCTCGGCAGCCTTGTTTCGCACCACAATGTTGTGCCACTCCGTATTGGTCACCTTTTCACCCGTCTGCCGATTGGTATACGATTCGTTGGTCGCAATGGGGAAGCGTCCGATACAGTTTCCACCCTCAAAATAGTGGAGCTTTACTTCATCCCCCAAATGGCCAATCAACATTACTTTATTCAGTGTTCCGCTCATAGTTTTACAATAAGGTCAAAAGTACGAATTTTTAACGGTTTCCATGAAATTGGCAATCAGCACCGGGACGGGGTATGACTGCATTTCAGAAACGGGGATGGACGGGTCCGGAAGCTCATCGAGGTGCAGGATCCAGAAGGTTACCCGAAGGTGTTGGTGCGACAGCTTATGAACAAGGGGTTTTGGGTTAAACCGCACCACGGACCGCGGTGCTCCGAGGTCCGGAACCTTTTCCGATTGGAGCAGTTCGGTGATTTCGGCATCGGACACCTCCTGCTCGGTCTCGATAAGCGGAAACTCAAACAACCCCTGCCAGATTCCCGGTCCTTCTCGTTTCACAAGCCGGGTACGAAAGGCCTGGTCAACAGGCACCAGGTAATTGAAAACCCGCTGGCGCACTTTTTTTTTGGGCAATTTTCTGGGCAGGTCTGCTACCAGGTTTCGGGCAAAGGCCTCACAGCTCCGGGAAAGGGGGCATGCGTTGCAGTCCGGGTTTTGGGGAACGCATTGCAGGGCACCGAATTCCATCAGTCCCTGATTGTAATCCCCGGGCCTGTCCGGGTCGATGACCTCGGCGGCCAGGTCCGCAAAATAGCGAATCCCTTCTGTGGAATTGACGGGCAACTGCACCCCGAAAAACCTGCTGAGGACCCGGTACACATTTCCATCGACCACGGGATGGGGGAGGCCATAGCAAATGGAGGCGATGGCCGCAGCCGTGTAAGGGCCGACCCCTTTGAGTTTCAGCAATTCACTGTATGAATCCGGGAATCGCCCTCCGTAGTCCGAGGCAACCATCCGGGCCGTGGCATGCAGGTTGCGCGCCCTGGAATAATACCCCAGGCCCTGCCAGAGTTTAAGCACCTCCTCTTGCGAGGCAGCTGCAAGGTCTTCCACCTGTGGAAAACGCCCGGTAAATTTTAAATAATAGGGAAGGCCCTGGGCTACCCGGGTTTGCTGGAGCATAATTTCCGAAAGCCAGATTCGATAAGGGTCCCGGGTCTTCCTCCAGGGGAGTTCCCTCCTGTGAATTTGGTACCAGCTTAAAATGCGATCCGAAAAATTCATGGTTGCCGATCGGGCTTCAAAACTAACTGTATTTAAGCACTTAAAAATGATTTTGCAGGAAAATAGATTGAATAATATTTATATATTTGCAACCCTGAAACCTACAGATAAATTAAAATGACGAAAGCGGACATCGTATCGAGGATCTCAGAAAAACTGGGAATGGAAAAAGGAGACGTACAGGCCACTGTGGAAAGCTTCATGGAAGAAGTGAAAGCTTCCCTGGAAAACGGCGACAATGTATATCTCAGAGGGTTTGGAAGTTTTATCATCAAAACCCGCGCTGAAAAAACTGGAAGAAACATTTCAAAAAACACGACTATAAAAATACCTGCCCACAATATTCCGGCCTTTAAACCTGCCAAAGTGTTTATCGAAGGAGTAAAAACCAACGTGCAGGTCAAATAGCAGTAACCGTTAAAACTGAGCTATGCCGAGTGGTAAGAAAAGAAAAAGACATAAGGTAGCTACCCACAAGCGAAAAAAACGCAGGAGAGCGAACCGACACAAGAAAAAGTAGTTGTTAGGACTACTTTTTCATTTTAATACGTTCATTGACATAGAATTTCCTACAAGGATATTCGACGGGTTTACGATACAACCTGTAAACTTTTATTGTTTAATCATTTCATCTTCCCAACGGAAGGTGAGAACAAATCAAATCAGGTGAATAGAGAATTAATCGTAAGATCCGATTCTAATTCCGTCGATTTTGCCTTACTCAAAGAGGGGAGACTCATAGAACTTCACCGGGATGAAAACGACCACAACTTCAACGTGGGAGACATCCTTATCGCCAAAATCCGAAAACCGGTAACCGGTTTGAATGCGGCCTTTGTGAATGTGGGGTATGAAAAAGATGCCTTTTTACACTATCACGATCTGGGCCCGCAGCTCAGAAGCATGCTGAAGTTCATAAAAGGGGTTCAATCCGGCAGGATTAAAGATTTCGCCCTAAAGAATTTCCCCCTTGAAAAAGACATCGATAAAAACGGCAGCATCAAAGATGCTGTCAAGTCGAACCAGTCTTTGCTCGTCCAGATTGTGAAGGAACCCATTTCCACCAAGGGGCCCCGCATCAGTTCGGAACTGTCCATCGCAGGGCGCTTCCTGGTGATGGTCCCGTTTTCGGATCGGGTTTCCGTTTCACAGAAAATCGGGAGCAAGACAGAAAAGGATCGGCTTAAAAGACTGGTCCAGAGCATCAAACCAAAGGGATTTGGGGTGATCATCAGGACGGTGGCAGAGGGCAAAAAAGTAGCGGAATTAGATAAGGACCTTGAAAATCTGATGTCCAAGTGGATATCGATGTGCAAAAAATTACGTAGAGCAAGTCCCCCATCCAAAGTGTTGGTGGAACTGAATCGCGCGTCCTCCATTCTGAGGGATGTCTTCAACGACACGTTTACCGGGATTCACGTGGACGACGAAACGCTTTACAACCAGATCAAAGATTATCTGCATGAAATAGCCCCTGAGAAAGAATCCATCGTCAAGTTGTATTCTTCCAACATTCCGATCTTTGAAAAATTTGGGATCGAACGTCAGATCAAGACTGCATTCGGCAGGACCGCTTCCATGAGTAAGGGGGCCTACCTGGTCATCGAACATACCGAGGCCATGCACGTGATCGATGTGAACAGCGGAAACCGCTCCAACAAAGCCAGAAATCAGGAAGATACGGCACTCCAGGTCAATTTGCTGGCAGCCACTGAAGTGGCCAGGCAATTGAGACTTCGGGACATGGGCGGGATCATCGTTGTCGATTTTATCGACATGGGTCGACCGGAGCACAGGAAGAAACTTTTCAATCACCTCCGTGAGGAGATGAAAGACGACCGTGCGAAGCACAAGATTCTGCCTCCGAGTAAATTCGGACTGGTACAAATTACACGCCAGCGGGTGCGTCCGGAAGTGAACATCAAAACCACCGAGGCCAACCCCAGTGGAAACGGCCAGGAAGTAGAAGCCCCGATCGTACTTATCGAAAAGATCAGCGACGAACTGGAACGGATTCTTAAAAACAAGGACAAGGATCGGCCGCTCATTTTGAATGCCCATCCTTTCATTGCAGCTTACCTTACCAAAGGATTTCCATCCATCCGCTCCAAATGGTTTTTGGAGCATAAAAAATGGGTCAAAATCCAGCCCCGGGATGCCTATACCTATCTCGAATACCGGTTTACCGACCGGGAAGGCAACCCGATACAATAGCCAGAAACAGCCTCCTTTAGGGGGCTGTTTTTTTTTGCCCCCGGCCCTCCTGCTGTTTCCTTTCTGTCAAATACGTATTTTAGGGTCTCAAAAAACCGATCCGATGAACCCAGGAAAAGCCTCCCAACTGTACCTGATCTGCATCCTTTTGTTTGCCTGCGGGAATCCCGGCAGTGAATCCGGAGATACCTTTGGGGACCTGCTCGCTGACGTTCCATCCATTTCCGGAAGGGATGCCTACCTCAGCAGTCCTTATGTAACCGCCGGGGACCGCGTCTATATGGTAGGCCACCAGGACGGGAGTTTCCCCGAACTCGGCTGGCATATCAAAGGGGAAATGGGCGGGATCTGGGACCATCCCATAAAATTAATGGATGGGTTCGATGCCCTTTTGACCATCGACGGGGCAGACATCCCGCTCCGGAACGCCTCCCGTTTCACGAATTATCCAATGGCGGGACGCCACGACTATAACCTGGATTCCCTGGGCCTGAAGGTTGAACGATGGCAGTTCGTGCCCGACGGAAAAGAGGGCCTGGTTCTGGAATATGTCTTTCACAACACAGGAAAGGCAGACAAGCCCGTTGAATTTGGGTTTACCGGGCATGCGGACCTGCGTCCAACCTGGCTTGGGGAACGCACAGGGATGGTAGATGGAAAGGACCGTGCCCGCTTTGATACCGACCTGCAAGCCTGGGTCGTGAAAGACTCGTTGAATCCCTGGCATGTGATCTACGGATCCAATCTGCCCGTGGAATCCCATTCTGGGAGGCCTACCCCCTACCCCGGGAACGGGACCTCCTCCCAACTGACCTATTCCCTTGAGATCCCCCTGGAAGGAAGGAAATATATCCGGGTTTACATATCCGGGTCTTATACCTCGGAAGCGGATGCCAGAGCGACGTAGTCAGAAATTCTCAAAAATACCGATCAACTGGTGGCCGGCAAACGCGATCGGTATGCAGATCTGGCCGGCCGCTCCAGGCTGGTCACTCCGGATTCGTCCCTGAACCAAACCTTCCAGTGGCTTAAATACAATTGCGACTGGCTGGTACAGGAGGTGCCCGGAATCGGCCGGGGTATCGTTGCCGGCATCCCGGATTACCCCTGGTGGTTCGGGGTAGACAGCGAATACGCCCTTCAGGGGTATATGGCCATCGGACAGTGGGATGCCGTCTATGGGACTACCCACCTGCTTGACAGTGTCTCCCGGGTGGTAAATGGAAACGGGCGCATCATCCACGAAATGTCTACAAACGGGGCGGTCTTCAACCCCGGAAACATCAATGAAACCCCCCAGTTCGCAACCCTTATCTGGAGAACCTATCAATGGAACGGGAAGCGGGAGTTTCTCAGGAAATACTTCCCGACGATCCGAAAAGGGCTCGCCTGGCTGATGGAAGAGAACGACGGGAACAAAAACGGTTTCCCGGACGGCTTCGGCATGATGGAAATACACGGGCTGAACAGCGAAATGATCGACGTGGCCACCTATACGCAGGCTGCTTTTACTCATGCCTCTTTGATCGCAAAGGAGCTTGGAGAAGAAGACCTGGCGGTGGAATACCTGGAAAAAGCCAGGGATCTCCAGGTGCGGATCAACGAAGCATTCTGGTCGGAGGAATTTGGGTCCTATGCTGATTTTATGGGCACAAATGCCCAGGCACTTCATCTTATCGAAGATGCCATGGTACGGGCAGACACCCTGGACAAACCATGGGCGGTAGCAGAACTGGAAAAGACACGGGAGCGCATTTTGAAAAACCCCGAAGAAGGTACCCTGAAACCCTTCGTGCTCCACCACAACTGGGTGGTGAACACGCCCATGGAAACAGGGATTGCACATCCGGATAAAGCGCTGAAGGCCCTTAGGACCGCCCGCAAATTCACCAATCCCTTCGGGGTTTTTGTTACGGGAATCGACCGGGATGAAACCGCCGGGCAGGATGAAGGCTCCTTTGAAGGGAGCAAGGTGTTTTCCTATACCGGTGCCGTGATGACCCTTCCCACGGGGGTACAGGCAATCGCCGAAAACAACTATGGGAATCCGGACCAGGCCCTGGACTACCTCCGGAGGATGACCCGAAGTTTCAGCTATGCATTTCCGGGCAGCATGTACGAGGTTTCCCCGGACTACGGGATGATGGTACAGGCCTGGAACATCTATAGCTTTGCCGTTCCCATTGTCCGTCAGTTCTTTGGGATAGAACCCATGGCCTCCAGAAAAGAAATCAGGATTAGCCCCCAGATGCCATCGGCCTGGGACCAGGCCACCCTGGAGCATGTTATGATTGGTGAAAACCGTATCTCAATCCATTATGAAGCCATGAATACGGGTGTAAAAACAATCCGGATACAGCAAGACCAGGCAGACTGGAAGATCCTGTTTCAACCTCAGGACGCTGACATCGGTTCTGTGGACGTGATCAAAGGGGAGGTCCTCGAAAAGAAGAAAGCCGGCGACTGGCTGGTGCAGTGTACAGGAGCAGAAATTCAGATTACCTACAGATAGGTTTCCATGGGGTTCGGGAAGCGCAAGTCATATACCCTGGAAGAAGCCAGGAAGCGCATGGAGGCATTCTGTGCCTACCGCGAGCGCTGCCATCAGGAAGTGGTGGCCAAACTGAAATCCATGGGAATGATCCCGGAAGCCATAGATACGATCGTGGTGCATCTCATCGATTCGGGTTTCCTGAATGAAGCGCGTTTTGCCAGTGCATTTGCCCGGGGAAAACTCCGTCAGAAGGGATGGGGCAAAATACGGATACGCCGGGAACTAAAGCAGCGGGAAATCACGGAATACCTTATAAGGAACGCCCTGGAGGGAATTGCACCGGAAACGTACGTGGAGGTCTTCCATGACCTTTCAGAAAAGCGATGGGGCCAGTTGGCCGGGGTGTCAGACCACCAGAAAAAACTCAGAAAGTTCGCCGATTACCTGCACTACCGGGGCTGGGAATTTGATCAGATCCTAGAGAAAGCGAAGGAGCTGGAAATAAAATCACCCGGCTAAAAGAGCTCACTTCCCATAAATCAAGGCTAACAAACCCCTGATATCAGGAAATTTATCGCTGTTTTTTGTAATTTTGATATTCAAATTTTCTCAGCAAATGAAACCAAAGGTAACGACGGAATTCCAGCATGGGCAGGCCCGGATTTTCAAGAATCCGTTCCTGGAGCGTTTGACCAAAACAAATCCCATCCAGAATATTATTGTGTACGGG
>JAWWDW010000061.1:0-7729 GCA_033719735.1 Robiginitalea sp.
GGGCCGACAAATTCGAAATGCTGGATGTTCCGCCCCCCAAATGGTACCACGCGGCAGGCGGTTACCAGTCCATGCGCCATTTCTCAAGGTCCTTTTCCGACACCATGCGGGCAACCAGCTCCACCCTGGTGAGCTCGCCTTCCAGCAGTTCCTCCGGAGGCGGATCCTCAGGGGGCGGCTTTGGCGGTGGTGGTGGCGGCAGCTGGTAGAAGAATTTTACAAGATCTGTTTAAGGTTGAAAAGTTCAGGGTTCAAAAGAGAATCCAATCCATGTTCTTTCGAAATCCCCTGAAATTGGGGAAAGCCGACTTTGCAGGCCTGAAAAAGCTACCCAGCTTATACCGTTTTTACCCGTGAGATTTCTCAGTCGACTTTTGGACGCGCTCCTTTGAAATGGTAGAATTAAGAGGGGCCTCACATGCTCCCTTACCGTATTGGCTACTTTTTGTAATTTGAACTGGCAACCAACCTGCATTCATGATTCGCTTTTTCCGAAAGATCCGTCAAAAATTGTTTGCTGAAAACCGGTTTTCCAAATACCTGTTCTATGCCATTGGGGAAATCGCCCTGGTGGTGCTCGGGATTTTGATCGCCCTGCAGATCGATACCTGGAATCAGCAGCGCGAATTGCGGGCGGAGGAACTCAAAACTTTGAAGAATTTCAAAGAGAGCCTGGCAGCAGATGCCGCATACCTGAAAGGCAGTAAATTTACCTATGAAAAGGCCAGGAATTCCATGGAATACCTCATCGACTACATGGACAGGGACCTGCCCTATACCGATTCCCTGAAGTACCATTTTGCCAACATCACCTTTGACTGGGGCATGCAGTACGATTTTTCGACCTATGAAGTGCTGAAATCAAAAGATTTGAACCTGATATCCAATGATTCACTCCGGTCCGACCTTATCAAGTATTACAGCTATGCCCAGGGGTTGGGGTTGCGGCTTGCAAACCGGTATTCCCAAATTATCGACGATGCTTCAAAAACCATCCTGAACCGGCATTTTGACCAGATGTGGGAAGTCCGAATCGATGATTTACAGGGGGCAATGGTCCCTGTAGATTACCAGGCACTGAAGGCCGACCCCGAATTTCGCTACTTTTTAAAAACCCTCAGAAACCAGAATTACTGGCTTATTGAAGGACCGACCCTGCAATCCGATATGTGGTATTCGAAAGTAGTTGACGGTGTCAACCGGGAAATAGAACGGCTGTCAGAAGAGTAAGGAATCCTAAAATGCGCTAAACGGAAGCAAACCGGGAATAGCCCCTCATGAAAAAAGCACTCAGATTCAGTTTCTCCATCCTGGTCGGCCTCCTGGTCCTAATCAGTGTTTTGTTCGGCCATTTTGACCGGCCCGTAGGGGAATTGAAACCCAAATATGCCGGACCACCCTCTAAGTTCACGCCCATCTTGGGCATGGACGTCCACTATCGGGATGAAGGAAACCCCCAGGATTCCCTGCCCGTAGTATTGCTCCACGGTACAGGGGCCAGCCTTCATACCTTTGATGCGTGGACGGCTGCTTTGAAAGAAGACAGAAGGGTGGTCCGGATGGACCTTCCCGGCTTTGGGCTGACCGGCCCCTTCCCGGACCGAACGTATTCCATGGAAGCATATGTGGGCTTCGTGGCGGCGTTTTTGTCTGACAGGGGAATTAAAAGCTGTATCCTGGGCGGCAATTCCCTGGGTGGGCAGATCGCCTGGAATTTTACCCTGGAGCATCCTGAACGGGTAGACAAACTGATCCTGATCGATGCCGCGGGCTACCCCGGAAAATCGACCAGTGTGCCTATCGCCTTCAGGATTGCCCGCACCCCGGTGGTGAAAAACATACTGACCTTCATCACCCCGCGGTTTGTGGTAGCGTCCAGCGTGGAGAATGTGTATGCGGACAAGAGCAAAGTTTCAGAAGAACTCGTCAACCGGTATTTTGACCTTTCGCTCCGGTCCGGAAACAGGCAGGCATTAATCGACCGGATGCAAATGCCCTTTGACAGCAGCCGGACAGGAGACATCAAAAACATAACCCAGCCGACGCTGATCCTCTGGGGTGCGGAGGACGGGCTGATCCCGGTGGAAAGCGCGTATCGCTTCCAAAGGGATCTGCCCAATGATACCCTTGTGGTTCTAAAGGATTCCGGACATGTCCCCATGGAGGAAGACCCGGAGGAAAGCCTGGGGGTGGTTTTGGCTTTTATTGGAGACTAGGGCGATATAAGGGTGCCCTTTTTAAGGCGTAGACCTAAAATGGAGGATCAGGGAGGCAGGCATTCGGATAAACGCTAAATTTGAAGGAAAAACAAGTTGTTTTCCATTCCAAAAAAATGAATCATGAAAAAAGCATTCATGCTAATTATGGGGATATTCGTGATGTTTTCTTGCAAAAACGAATCAAAAACGAATGAAAACAACGATACACTAGAGGACAAATCCGTGCATAAAAGCGAACATTTGGCAGGAGGCTGGTCAGAGGTCCCGGTAGAAGACGATGTTAAAGAAGCCCTTGACTTTGCCCTGAAGGAAATAAACCCCACCGCCAATCTGAAAAAGGTGATCCGTGCAAAGAAACAGGTGGTCAAAGGATTGAACTACGACCTTGCCCTCACACTTGAGAATGGGGAAACCTGGAATGTGCAGGTATACCGGGATCTTGAAGGGAACCTCAGCCTAACAAAAAAAGCAAAAAACCCCATGCCGGGAGGATGGTCGGAAATGGGAATCACCCCCGAGGTGGAAGATGCCGTAGATTTTGTTCTTTCTCGCATGAACCATGCCTCCCCTTTAAAGGAAATCCTGTCAGCCAAAAGCCAGGTGGTCAGGGGAGTCAATTACGAGGTATCGTTCTCCCTGGAAAACAACAGTGTCTGGACCGCCAAAGTGCATCGGGATTTGGATGGGAAATTTATGCTACTCCAGGAGCCCGAAAGCAAATAAATACACAAGCGGGAATTAAATAACGGTCATTCAGGGGGCGAAGGTCTCCGACCAAAACGAGATCGACCACCTACTGCAGTCTTTAAAAACGAATACACAGGAGCAAGATAAACCCGGAGACCCAGCATGAACTATTTGGAAGCCACCTATTACTTCGACTTTGAAAATGAGGTCATCCAGAACCTTATAGCCGAGTTCAAAGACCCGTCCCTGTCGGAGAAAGAAAAGGCGGTCGGGTTGTACCGGAAAGTACGGGACCGGTGGAAATACAACCCGTACCACATTAGCCTGGCACCCGAAAAGTTCAGGGCCAGTGTGATTGCCGAAAAACCCACCGGGAACTGCGTGGAAAAGTCCATATTGCTGATCGCCGGCCTCCGGGGGTTGGGCATCCCTGCCAGGCTGCACCTGGGCAAAGTCAAAAACCATATTGCCGTGGAGCGGCTGACCGAAAAATTCGGATCCAACGAACTGACCCCCCACGGTATGGTCAATATCTGCCTGAATAACAAGTGGCTCAAAGCTTCCCCCGCTTTCAACAAGACCCTCTGCGAGAAATTCAAGGTGGCACCCCTGGAGTTTGATGGGGAAAACAATTCCTTTCTCCAACAATATAATAGCGAAGGAAGCCTGTTTATGGAATACACGGACGATTACGGGCATTTTGAGGATGTCCCGGTAGCATTCATGAAAGAAAATATCAAGGAACACTACCCGCATATTTTTGACACGGGTGAGGATGTGACGGAGTTCTACCTGTGATACGCGCATACCGGTTGCAGGCTAAATCCCCTGACCTGAGCATGGCTACGGGCCTGCACTTGCAGTGCCATATCCCGGGTTTAACGCTGAACTTCCAGTATACGGATGGGCATTTGGAATTCATTTTCCAAAAGGCCTATTTTTAACCCCTAATCGCATAAGGACATGGCTTCTGGCTTTTTTGCAGTTCTGGACGATATTTCTGCCCTCATGGACGACGTGGCCTCCATGAGCAAAATCGCCACCAAAAAAACGGCGGGAATCCTGGGGGACGATTTGGCGGTAAATGCCGAAAAAGCCACCGGGTTTATAGCCAGCCGGGAGATTCCGGTCCTCTGGGCCATCATCAAGGGCTCTTTCCTGAACAAACTGATCATACTTCCCATCGCCTTCCTGCTGAGCGCCTTCCTGCCCGCAGCCATTACCATCATCCTGTTGCTCGGGGGGATCTACCTGGCCTATGAAGGGGCCGAAAAGATCATCGAATTCATGTTCCATCGCGATACGATGGAGGCGGAAGGGGAAGCCAAACCCGTTCCAAAAACCGAAACGCCTGACCTGGAAAAAAAGAAAGTACGGCAGGCCATTCTCACGGATTTTATCCTCTCCGTAGAGATCATCATTATTGCCTTGAGCACCGTCGTGGGGGAGCCCATCCTGACCCAAATCCTGGTGGTCTCCGCAATTGCCGTACTGGCCACCATCGGGGTGTACGGGATTGTAGCCCTCATTGTCCGTATGGATGATTTCGGGTGCCGGCTGATCAACTGGAAGGATGGGAATGATGGCATATCAGACACTGTGGGGAGGTTTTTGGTCAGAGCGTTGCCCTGGGTCATCAAAGGGCTGTCGGTGCTGGGTACCCTGGCCCTGCTCCTGGTATCCGGGGGGATCTTCAACCACAATCTGGAGTTTATGCACCACCTGCTGGAAGGGATCCCTTCCCTGTTAAAGGACTTCCTGGTAGGCCTGGTTGCAGGGTCGGTAGCCGTACTCGGCCTGGGGTTGTTGAAGAAGCTTTTTAAACGGGCATAAAACGTCCCCTTTCGTTCAAACCTACAGCCTCCTTTTGCCTGAAATGGTATTTCAGACTGGGTGCTTAATTTGTAACTGGGGATTCAGGGGGGTTCCCCAACCCCAAACCACCTTTACCATCTCTCTCAGAAAGTCCTGTATCCATCAGCCGCCACCCCCCTGCTCAATAGGGCATTCATTCAAAGCAAAAAAATGAAGCGGTCGCCAGCATCTTTCTTCAGGCGCCTGAACAGGACCAAAGTTTTAGCTATCTTTAAATGCAGCTGGATAGCGTCACTCCGAAGTATCACCCGAACGCTCCTGTTGCGATCCACATGTCAACCACAATCGAGCAATTGAAGGACTATGGGACTACTGAACCTCTTCAACAACTACGACAAAAAAAAGCGCAAAAGCCACTTTAAAAACCTCTTCGCCGTGGCCCGTGCAGACGGGAACGTCGACCGGGCTGAAATGGACCTGGTAATCGGGTTGGCCGAAAAATTCCATTTGACAACCGGGGAGGTTACCAAAATCATCCGGGACCCGGATGCTGTGGCCCTGGTTACCCCAAAAACCCCTGAAGAGCGGATGGAACACCTCTATGACCTGATTACCGTAATGATGGTAGACGGCAAGATCGATGAAAGGGAACTCTTCCTCTGCAAATCCCTGGCAATAAAACTGGGATGTGAAGAAGACACCGTTGATGCTTTGGTGCGAGGCTTGATCGATCACGCCATTGGTGGCATTCCTCCGGAAAAAGCCGTGGATACCCTCATGAGAAAATTCCACTGACGCTCCCATGTTTCGTTTCTTCCGACAGATCCGCCAAAAACTGCTATCCAATGCCCAATTCGGCAGGTATTTGCTTTATGCCATCGGGGAGATATTCCTGGTGGTGGTCGGGATTCTGATCGCCCTGCAGGTGGATACCTGGAATGAAGGCCGAAAACTCGTACAACAAGAAATTGCACTCCTCAATGACATGCGGTCGGACCTTCAGGAAACCCTTAAAGAACTGCAGTTTGGCAAATCTTTGAATGAAACCACCGTGGCCAATTACCGGATGCTTCTGGAGGCCATAGACCGCAATGAGGAATATTCGCCTAAAATCGACAGTGCCAGCGTACAAATTGCCTTTTTTCACGTGCCACGATTCAGAAGAACCACATACGAAAGCCTGAAAAGCCAGGGAGAGATTCTTTCAAACGACTCCCTGAAGCGGGAAATATCAGACATCTATGACCGGCTTTTTACATATCTTACCGAAGATCAACTAAAGGTGGAATGGGCCATATTCAATCAAAAAACCCTGGACTATACGGCCAGGTATCTGCGATCAAAAGACAGTCCTACGCCCATGGTGTACCCGGTTGATTTTGAAGCGATGAAATCCGATACCGAATTCATAAATTACCTGAGCTCCCTGATCTCGGTTCGCAAATTCGGAATCTATACTTATGGAAATACCATTGCGGAAATACAGAAGGTCATCGCTTCTATCGACACCGAACTGGAAACCCTGGAGCAATGATTCGATTCTTTCGCAAACTCCGCATTGAGCTCATAAAAAAGAATCAGGTGCGCAGGTATTTCCTGTACGCGATTGGGGAGGTTTTCCTGGTGGTGGTCGGGATCCTGATCGCCCTGCAGATCGATACCTGGAACGAAGCGCGAAAAGACCGGCGCACAGAGCAGGAGATCATCGGCAACCTGAGGCAGGAATTCCTGGCAAACCAGACCGAACTTGACAGTACCCTTGTGGTGGTGGCTAAGAACCGGGATGCCAACCTGAAATTGATGGAATTCTTCGGCAAGCCTGCAGAAGCACTGCAAAGGGTAAACCTGGACAGCATTGTGTTCTTTTCCGTGGAGTATCAACGGTTTATCCCCTCCCAAAATGCCCTTACCGACCTTATCCAATCCGGCGGGTTGCAATTGATCACCAACCAGGACCTGAAAGACGCACTTTACGATTGGACCCGGGTAATGGGGCTGATCGATGAGACCTACTCGGGGGTCAAGCAAAAGACAGAAGACGACATCATACCCTTCCTGACCCCGCGCTACCCCTTAAAAGACATAGACAGGTTTGGAGGATTGGGCTGGAAAGAACCCAGCAGGCTGCCCACAAACAAATACGCCCTGTTTTCAGAGATCGCTTATGAAAGCCTGGTGGATGATTACCTCTACCGCCTGCTGCGTTATGAGAACAACCTGAAGAAGGGACGATCCCTCATCCAAAAGATCCTCCGTATCATTGAAAACAACCCCTGACCCTGTGCCAAAGTAACCCTGCCAGGAATGGCAAAACGAACAATTACAACCGATTGATTATGACACCCGACCTCAACTTTATCCGCTCCCAGTTCCCAGCATTCGAAGAACCCTCCCTCCAGGGGTGGGCCTTCTTTGAAAATGCCGGGGGCTCTTACCCCTGCCGGCAGGTCATCTCCCGACTGACCGATTTCTATACCAAAAACAAGGTGCAGCCCTACTACCCGTACCCGGCCTCGGAAAAAGCCGGGAGCCTGATGGATGAATCCTACCGCCGGATGGCGGAATACCTGAACGTGGACCCGGCTGAAATCCATTTCGGGCCTTCCACCACCCAGAACGTCTATGTGCTGGCCAATGCCATGCGCCCCATGTGGAAGGACGGAGATGAGATCATCGTCTCCTGCCAGGACCACGAGGCCAACGCCGGGGCCTGGAGGCGGCTGGGCGATCGGGACATAAAGGTCCTGGAATGGCATGTGGACACCGAGACCGGGGTGCTGGATACCGAAGTGCTGAAAGGCCTGTTTACAGATCGTACCCGGATGGTGGCCTATCCCCATTGTTCCAATGTGATCGGGGACCTGAACCCGGTTAAGGAAATTTCAACAATGGCCCACCAGCACGGGGCCCTCTCCGTAGTGGACGGGGTGGGCTGGGCCCCGCACGGCCTGCCGGACCTGAAGGACCTGGATGTGGACATCTATATGTTCTCCTCCTATAAGACCTAC
>JAWWDW010000062.1:0-7691 GCA_033719735.1 Robiginitalea sp.
CCTACCAGTTCCTCCAAATCGCGGGTGTCGGAAACGGGTCGCGTTAACAACCCTTCCCAGGCAGCCTTTTCAGGATATGTGACAACTTGCATAGCTGGGAGCTTTAGATTCATAGGATCATTTTTTCTATAGGGCAAACCAAAATTCCTTCCGCCCCTTCCTTTTTAACCTGGTCGAGGACTTCCCAAAACCGATCCTTGTTGATGACCGTGTGAATGGAACTCCATCCGGCTTCGGCCAGCGGCAGGACCGTAGGGCTCCGCATTCCGGGGAGGAGTTTAATGATGGCTTCCAGGCGGTCGTCAGGGGCGTTCATCAGCACATACCGGTTTTGACGCGCCTCCAGCACAGACTGCAAGCGAAACCTGAATTGTTCCAGGATCTCGCGTTGTGCGGCCCCAATCTTTGGGGAAACGGCAAGGACCGCTTCACTCTGGAGCATTACCTCCACTTCCTTCAGATTATTCTTGAACAGGGTGCTTCCGCTGGACACAATATCGCATACGGCATCGGCCAACCCAATGTTCGGGGCAATTTCGACAGAGCCATTGATGATATGCAGGTCCGCCTCCACCTCCTTATCGCGTAAGAAGGACTGTACCGTGTTCGGGTACGAAGTGGCAATCCGCTTCCCTTTTAGATCGGCGATAGAGTTGTAGGATGCTTCCTTGGGTATGGCGATCGAAACGCGGCATTTTGAGAAACCGAGCCTTTCGACCACTTCGATCCCGGCGCCCTTTTCGATCAGGATGTTTTCACCGATAATGGCGATGTCCACCACGCCGTCGGTAAGGTATTGGGGGATATCCCCGTTTCGCAGGTACAAGACCTCCATGGGGAAATTCCTGGCAGAGGCTTTTAACTGGTCCTTTCCATTGTCGATGGAGATTCCGCAATCTTTCAGGATTTTCAGGGAATCTTCATTGAGCCGGCCGCTTTTCTGAACGGCGATTTTAATGTTTTCCATAGACGTGCAAAGTTAAGGCATAAAAAAACCCGTTTGATCACTCAAACGGGTTAGGTCTCTATTGAAATCACAACATACCTTCCTACCTCGCTTGAGCGACGGTCGAAAAATGATGATGTGAATGTTGTTGTTTCATGATGCGACCAAAATTAAGGCATATTCTTTTAAACTCAAAAACCCCCCGACCTAATTATTTCCTAAAATGATCGGCAGGCCAGAGTCTCCTGACCCGACTACCACCACTTTCGCATTCTGGGATTCAGAAAGTTTCAGGGTGGCTTCAATCCCCTTGTCCTGGAGGATCTTGTCGGTAAGGGAAGCACTGAGGATCCGGTTGGCATCTGCCTTTCCCTGTGCTTCGATACGCTGGCGCTCCGCTTCCTTCTCGGCACTTACCAGGCGGAATTCGTATTCAAGGGCCTGTTGTTCCTGCCTCAGTTTTCGTTCGATAGCCTCCTTGATGGTCGGCGGGAGGGTCACATCCCGCACCAGGACTTCATTAAGCTGAATGTACTGGTCGTCCACGATCCGCTTGGTTTCCTCGAAGATCTCGTTTTGGATGGCGTCCCGTTTGGAGGAATAGAGCTGTTCAGGCGTATAGCGTCCTACCACCGAGCGGGCAGCAGAACGGATGGCCGGAAGCAGGATCCGGTTCTTGTACTCTTCACTTTTCTCCTGGTGCAGCCTTCCGAGTTGTTCATATTTGGGCTGAAACCAGGCAGAGGCATCGAGCTGAATATCCAGTCCGTTGCTGGAAAGTACCTTCATCTTTTCAAAGACCTCCTGTTGGCGGACTTCGTAGATGAAGACTTTGTTCCAAGGGGCCACCAGGTGGAACCCTTCCCCAAGTGGGGGTTCGTCCACCACCACCCCTTCCCCGAAGGTCCGGTAAAGCACGCCGGCTTCTCCGGGACCAATGGTGATCGCGGATTTGCTGATCAGGATGATGGCGACAATGATCGCCAAAATGGTCGGTAATGCTATTTTCGGTAATTTGTCCATAAGATGTTAATCGTTTTTAAAGTAATCCATTGTATTTGCGTATAAACCACTCGGCTCCCAGGGCTGATGCAATCAAAACAAGAAGCCAGCGATAATCTATCAAAGATACGACATTTCCACGGCTTCGCCTTACAGGCCGGAAACGATCGGCCCCCAACAAGGTGTCTTTCAGGCGGGTCATGTCGGAGGGAAAATAGAGGGCGCCGCCACTGTCTTCGGCCAGGCGGGCCAGGCCCCTGAGATTGCTTTGTAATTGTTGATTCTCAAGTTCAAAAGCGAGCAAACGGAACTGGCCGGACTTTCGGAATCCGGTACCTTCCTCCACCACGTCAAAAGAATAGAAACCGGGAGCCAGGTTGCTGATATCGGCCTCGTAATATCCGCTGCCCAGCGGAATCGGATAAGAGGCCTGCGCTGTTCCCGTGCTGTCGTAGAGTTGCAGGTTCAGGCGGGCCTGAGGATCGAAACGCAGGGCTTCGTCAAAGAAGCGCGCCCGGATCACCGCAGGCTGTCGGCCGTTGTAGAGGCTCCGGTATTCCAGGCTCAGTCGTTCGGTGCTCTGTCCTCCTGTCAAAAAAAGCCACAGCTTTCCCATGACCGCGTCGAAGTTTTGAAAATCCCCTTCCGAAGCGAAAGTGTTCATCCGCCATTTCCAAAGCCCGCTCCCAAAGAGAACCGCTTCCCTTCGGTTTTCCCCCCGGATCAGGGCAAACAGGGGCTGGTTCAGGGATACCCCCCTGACCCGTTGCCCCAAAAGCCATTCGCTGGGCGGAAAGATCTGATACTCCCCCAGGTTCCCTTCCAGGGGGGGATACCCCAGAACCTCCCACTGAGAAACGTCAAAATACCCGAAGGACGGGTTGGGTTCGGGGAGTATTTCCTCCTCCGGCCCCGCCTCCTCCAGGATAAAGCTGCCCTGGACGGAGTTCAGAAAATCCCAGTCCGTAAGCCCTCCCGTGATGGTCATCAGGGGTGTTTTGGCATCCTTCAGGAGCTCATAAGCAGGGCGGAAAGCGTCGTCCGGCTGGAAAAAGATCCAAAGGTCCGTCTCCGGGGCCGCAGAGCCCACCTCTGAAGGCCTGATGATACGGGCCTGGCGTTGCTCGTTGCTCTCAATGGACCGCCTCAGCATCCCAAGGTCCGGATGCGGGTGGTTGGAAACGATGGTGATGCGGGTCGTTTCGTCTATGACTTCAATCCCGGCCACCTGCTGGTTGTTGCGAACATTGCGTTCGTTTTCAAGGGCCGGGACCGAAGCCGTGATCTGATGGAAGCCGACCTCGCCGGCCTTCAACAGGAATTCGACCCGCTGGGTGGACCGGCCCGCTTTCATCTCCAGGTCCGTGCGGTACACCCGTTTCCCATTATCCTGAATTGACAGAGGCAGGTTTGCCGGGCCTGTGCCCCTGTAGGAAATGAGGACTTCTACCGGAAACTGGTTGTCCAGGAAGGCATACCGGTTCAGGTTTACCTGGTCGATACGGATGTCCTGGTACTGTGTGGTATCCCCCACTACTATGGGATAGACCGGGACATAGGATTTAGCCCCTGCCCCCAGGGTCCTCCCCTGGTTTTCGATCCCGTCGGTCACAAGGACAATGCTGGCTTGTTGATTGAGGAACCCCCTGGAAAGTGATTCCAGGGCCGAGGCTATATCCGTCCCATTCTCGGAAAAATCCAGGCTGTCGCTGTTTTGCAACGCCTTTCCGAAAACATAGGTTCTAAGGTCAAAACGATCCCTGAGCTGCGGATCGCCGACGAAGAGTTCCCTGGCTGTGCGGATCTGTTCCCTCCCGGGCTCCCGCCCTACGGATCCACTGTTGTCCAGCAAGAGGATCAACTGTTGTTTCTCGCTGAAGGTGGTGATTTTTTCAACCTGTAGGGGAAGCAGCAACAACAGGATCCCCATAAAGCCCACAAAACGAAGGGTGGCCAGGAGGTATTTATAGGGCAGCTTTTTTACCCGGAAAAAGTACTGATACCAAACCCCTCCAAACGCCACGGCTGCACAAAGCGCGATCCACAGTACATTCTGGAAGGTCATTCAGTCGTATTTTCCATTCGGTTTAGAATAGCTTTCGGGAGGCATACCTGTCCAGCAGGTACAGGCCCAGGCTTAGCAACAGGACGATCAGTACATACCAAATCATGAGCGATGAATTAAACGTTTTTATTTACGTCCACCCGGACCGGCATGTCTGTTAGCAGAAAGGATGCTTTAAGTAAGCATACCTCCGTCCACATTGAGCACTTGTCCGGTTATGTAGGAAGAGAGGTCCGATGCCAGAAACAGGCAGGCGTTCGCCACGTCTTCAGGAGATCCTCCCCTGCGGAGCGGAATCGCATCCCGCCAGCTCTGAACAGTCTTCTCATCCAGTTTTTGGGTCATTTCAGTTTCGATAAAACCAGGCGCAATAACATTGCAGCGGATATTTCGCGATCCCAGTTCGAGGGCCATGCTTTTGGTAAAACCAATGACTCCGGCCTTTGAGGCTGCGTAATTGGCCTGGCCCGCATTCCCTTTGACCCCCACCACACTACTGATATTGATAATGGAACCGCTGCGCTGTTTTAAAAGGGTGCGCTGAATGGCCTTTGTCATGTTAAAGACAGACTTGAGGTTGGTGGCAATCACCTCATCAAAGTCCCCTTCACTCATCCTCATAAGGAGGTTGTCACGGGTGATTCCGGCGTTGTTGATCAATACGTCCACCCCACCGAAATCCTCAAGCACCTGGGATACAAGCGATTCACAGGCTTCAAAACTGGCTGCATTGCTTTTATAAGCCCTGGCTGTAACCCCAAGGGCCGACAATTCCTCCTGAAGTTCCCGCGCAGGTCCTTCGCTGCTGCTATAGGTAAAGGCCACATCGGCACCGTGGTTTGCAAAAACCGTGGCGATACCACGGCCAATTCCCCGGCTCGCACCGGTAACGATCACTTTCTTTCCTTCGAGGATTTTCATTCAGTAAAGTTTTGTTCAGTAGTCTTTCAAAGATAACCTTCAAGGTACGAAGTATGCAATAAAAAATCCCGCCTGGGCGGGATTTTTATCATAGCGTTAACGATTTCAACCCAGGACTTCTTTTACTTTCATCCCAATCCGGGCCGGAGAATCCACCACGTGGATCCCACACTCCCGCATAATGCGTTTTTTGGCCTGGGCCGTATCATCACTCCCCCCGACGATGGCTCCGGCGTGCCCCATGGTACGACCAGCCGGGGCGGTTTCTCCGGCGATGAATCCGATCACCGGCTTGTCCGACCCGCTTTCCTTGTACCAGCGGGCCGCTTCAGCCTCGAGCTGGCCTCCGATCTCCCCGATCATGACCACACAATTGGTCTCGGGGTCTTCGATCAGCAATTGCATCGCTTCCCGCGTAGTGGTTCCGATAATCGGGTCTCCCCCGATCCCAATGGCCGTAGAAATTCCAAGCCCCTGACGGACCACCTGATCGGCAGCCTCATAGGTAAGGGTCCCGGATTTGGAAACGATTCCCACATCGCCTTTTTGGAAGACAAAACCAGGCATGATGCCCACCTTGGCCTCCCCGGGGGTTATCACCCCAGGGCAGTTAGGACCTACCAGGTGGGTCCCCCGCTCCTTTACATAGGCGTACGCCTTGATCATATCGGCCACGGGAATTCCCTCGGTAATGGTGATAATCACTTTAATGCCAGCGTCTGCAGCCTCCATGATCGCGTCTGCGGCAAATGCCGGGGGCACAAAAATGATACTGGTATCGGCTCCTGTTTTTTCAACCGCATCTGAAACCGTATTGAAAACGGGCTTCCCCAGGTGCTCCTGTCCGCCTTTGCCAGGGGTCACCCCCCCGACCACATTCGTCCCGTATTCGATCATTTGTTCCGCGTGAAAGGTCCCTTCACTACCGGTAAATCCCTGTACAATAATCTTCGAGTCCTTATTGACTAAAACACTCATGAATGCATTTTTTGGTTCTGACAAAAATAGGCCTTCGAACGTTTTCTGGCCAGTGATTCCTCATTGTTTTTTCAACCGGGCCGCCAGTTCGGGGAACTGACGCAGTGCCGCCAGCTGTTTCAGTCGTTCCCGCGCCTCTTCAACCGGGCTTCCGAAATAGGTCTTCCCGCCTTCAAGGGACTTGGAGATCCCTGTTTGTGCGAGGACCACAGCGCCTTTGCCGATCCGGATGGCACTGGTAACCCCCACCTGCCCCCACAGGGTAACCTCATCTTCCATGATCACACAGCCGGCTATGCCGGTTTGGGAAGCGATCAGGCACTTCTTCCCGATCACGGTATCGTGCCCTACGTGTACCTGGTTGTCGAGCTTGCTTCCCGCCCCGATCCGCGTATCCCCGGACACGCCCCGATCGATGGTGCACAGGGCCCCCAGTTCCACCGAATCCTCCAGCACAACCCTGCCGCCCGATTTCAGGCGGTCAAACCCCTCCGGCCTTTTTTTGTAGTAAAAGGCATCCGAACCCACCACCGTGCCAGCCTGTATAATGACGTTGTCCCCCAGGATACAGAAATCGTGGATGATGGCGTTGGGCTGTATCAGGCAGTTCTTTCCGATCACGACCCCCCGGCCGATAAATACATTGGGCTGAATAACGGTCCCCTCCCCAATCTGCGCAGAGGGGTCGATCGTGGCCTCAGCCGCCCGGAAAGGCCTGAAGTGACTGGTAAGCCGGTTAAAATCACGGAACGGATCTTCTGAGATCAGCAGGGCTTTTCCTTCCGGACAGCTGACCTCCTTGTTGATCAGAATTACGGTCGCCCTGGACTGCAGGGCTTTATCGTAGTATTTCGGATGGTCCACGAAGACGATATCCCCGGGTTCCACCACGTGGATCTCATTCATTCCCAGGACGGGGAAATCCCCCGGGCCGACCATCCCGGCTCCGATAAGGTCAGCAATTTCGTCAAGTCGGTATGCTCTGGGAAATTTCATCAGCAGGCCCTATTCCTTGGCGCGCTCCATATAGGCGCCCTTTTCGGTATCGATTTTGATCTTGTCCCCTTCATTGATAAAAAGGGGGACATTGATACGCGCCCCGGTTTCCACCGTTGCAGGCTTGGTCGCATTGGTGGCCGTATTCCCCTTTACCCCGGGTTCTGTCTGGGTAACCTCGAGAATTACGCTTGCAGGCATTTCAACCGAGAGTGGCATGCTGTCCTCCGTATTGAACATAATGGTAACTACCTCCCCTTCTTTCAGGAGTTCCGGAGTATCCAGGGCACTTTCCTGCAGGGCGATCTGGTTGTAGTCATCCGTATTCATGAAGTGGTAGGTCTCCCCATCCGAATAGAGAAACTGGTAGGAACGGGTTTCCACACGGACATCCTCGATCTTATGCCCGGCTGAGAACGTATTGTCCAGGACCTTGCCAGTGGTGACACTCTTGAGTTTTGTCCTCACAAAAGCAGGGCCTTTGCCCGGCTTTACGTGCAGGAATTCCACGATTTTATAAATATCGTTGTTGTGTCGGATACAGAGTCCCTTTCGGATATCGGATGTTGTTGCCATAATTAATTGTTGGTAAAATAGCCCTTCATAATGCCGCGCTGCGAATCCCGGATGAACTGGAGGATTTCATCCCGTTCGGGGGTCGCCTCCATCTCTGCCTCTATGATCTGAACGGCCTGTGTGTTGTTGTAATTCATTTGATACAGGATGCGGTAGATGTTCTGGATCTCCCGGATCTTTTCGGTGGTGAATCCCCTTCGCCTCAAC
>JAWWDW010000063.1:0-7677 GCA_033719735.1 Robiginitalea sp.
AGGGGGTCAAAAATGTGTTTCCAGTAATCTTTGGTTCCCGTAAAGTTCGTGATCAGAAATACGATAACAGCCAAAGCCGTGGTTACGGCGATATTGCCCGTAACATTTACCCCCAGTGGCGTGAGGCCGAACATGTTGAGGAACCAGATAAAGAAGAAAATGGTCAACAAAAAGGGCAAATACCGTTTGTATTTCTTTTCCCCGATATTCGGGATGGCGATGTCGTCCCGGATATACAGGACAATGGGTTCAAAGAATTTGGCAGCCCCTTTGGGGATGCCCCCGGTCTTCGCATAGGTCTTGGCCATACCGGCAAAGATCCAGAACAACAGGAGGCCGGTGAAGAGCATCATCACCACATTCTTGGTGATGGAAAGGTCCAGGGGTTTTACGTTGGTCGGGTGATGGTCGGCATCGTACTGAATTGTCCCTTCTGCGTCGGTCCTGTAGATCTTATTGTGATACAGCATGTAGTGGTTTCCGCCCACTTCCGCCACAGTTTCCCCATGGTGTAATTTGGAGGAGGAAAACACCTTCAGGCCATCATCCCACAAGATCACCGGCAAGGGGAACCCCCAGTAGACATGGTGTCCGTCGTCATCCGTATAAGAGGCAATGTTGAAGGAGTGAGAGTCCTGCAGGTGGTGGTCGATGTATTCCTTGATTTCCGCTTTGATGCCTTCGGGCCCTTCAGCTTCTGGGGAAGACTCCTTGGCAAATAAAACAGGCCCCAAACACAAAAGTGTGGCGGCCAGCAGTTTCCTCACAAGGGATGTTCGCATGATGATCGAATCTTGGGGGTCTCTAAAAATCGGTGCAAATGTAAGCTATTCCTCTAAAAAGAAAAAAGCATTTACACTTTATTTTCGGGCCCCGGAAAGCGCCTCAGCCGGGGTTTTCCTTTTCGAGATTCTTCAGCATGGATGCGGTAAAATAGGTCTCCGTGGCAAGGGCCAGAAAGTAGGGAACAAAGAAGCTGGAAAACTCCGCCCTGCTGATGGTGCCGTCGGCGGTAAAGGAGGGGTAAAAAAAGAGGAAAAAAACCAGGAATTTAGCCAGGCTGCCCCCGATAAACAAAAACCCGATCTGCTGCCGCATCCGGAAGCGAACCACGTACAACCCGGCGACGATGGCAAAGGCCATGAAGAAGTTGAAAAGGTAGCTTTCCACCAGCAAATCCCCGAAAGGGGTCATCCCGGAGCGGGCCCGCAGCCAGGCGTGGAGCCCAAACGAGATCCCCCGGGCCAAAAGGAGGGTCAGCAGGTAGCGTAGCAGGTAGGGGAGGTTCTTCATTAGGGGTTTAGTCGCTTCAACTGGTTCACGACTACCCAAAGGGATATTCCCACCCCCAAAATAGTGCATAAGGCCGTAAAAAGCTTTTTTTCGGTCTGATAATGGGCATCGAGCCATATGCCCGCCTGGGCTGCCAGGTAAATGATCACCCCCATTTCAACAGCGATGCCCGAAAGGATCGCAGCCTGCCTCAGGGGGTTCTTCTCTTTCCTAGGAGGTTTTGGCACGTTCCATAGGTTTGGCGGCACCTGCTGGATTCCCCTTGGGATCAGGGTTTGGGACTCCCTTCCCGTTCAGGGCATTTTTGCCCTTCATGCTGCAGGAGGCATTAAAGCTGGCCCCGGGTTCCACGGATAACTTGGATACAACGACGGTTCCCTCGATTACTGCCGAACTCTTCAGGGAGAGCAGGTCTGAAACCAGCAATTCCCCGTTGAAACTGCCCTCGATATCCGCGTTTACACATTCCACTTTTCCGTGGATGTAACCGTCCTTGCCGATGACCACCTTCCCGGAGGTCTTCAGGTTCCCGTCCAATTTGCCATCTATCCGGAAATCTGCCTCCGAGACGATCTCGCCTTTTATTTTGGTGTTTTTTTCGATCCGGTTCGGTTGCCCGCCAAGTTCGCTCATAGTTCTAGGTTTTTTGTTGTCAGAAAACATGGTTTATTTAAGGTTTTGGGGATTGTAAATTACTGCGGTATTCGTCCAGGTTCTTATGGACTTGTACCACTTTGTAATTGGAGGATAAAATTACAAAATTCTCGCGGTCAATCCGGTAATCCGGGTTCTTTTTAAGCAGTTCGGCATAGCCCAGTGCAAATTCCTTTGAAGGGAATCCGTGAACTACAACAAACTCCTCTTCCAGGTTATAGATGTCCAGGGAAACCTCATTAGTATACTTGAGCTCCACAAGGATTTTTCCTAATTCTTCTTTTAAGGCAAGGGCCTCGGCATGCCGAAACCGTTTAAAGGGAAAGACGACCTTCCAGTTTCCTGTACCTCTTGCCCCGGTGGCATCTGAAAATTCCCGGTTTTGCAGTTTTGGGATTTGCTCGTCGACTATCTTCTGGGCCTGTATCCCTTCCTCGGTGTTTGGGTAATTCAACGCTACGTAGTTGAGGGCCTCCCGGAACTCATCAAATCCCTGGAGCCGTCCTATGGCATTGGCCTTCAGGAGTTCCAGTTTAGGTACGATAGGATCCCCCTCAAACTGGTTGATGCTTTGCTCTGCCCCTGTGATCACCCTCAAATATTCCTGCTCCCTGAAGGTTTTGAACAGTTCGGCATACCGGGCATCGGGGCTGTTTTCCAGTGTTGAAAGGCGAATGTCCGGATCGTTCAGGATTGCCGCATAGCGGGACTCGGGGTGGTTTTGCAGGATGTCCTGTTTCATGGATTCCTGGAGCGGGCTTCCCACTTCCTGGTAAATCTTATACAGGTTGTACTTGCTGGGCAAAACAAGCCTATCCTCCGGGTCTGAACTGAGGACCCGCTCCAGCCTGGCAGCCGCCAGCATGGGTTCTTTAAACTTTTCCTTGTAAATAAGGCCCAGTTGGTAGTTGGCAAAGTTGCGTTCCCTGCTCAGGCTGTCGATCACCCGAGGATCGTCCGGTACCCGGCTCAGGTAATATTCCAACGAATACTTTTCCGAATCCATCAGCTGCTCCGTCTGTGCCCCGGTTTCGGCAACGGCCCCTGCGGAGGCATCCGGGAGAATCCGGGATTTGTTGCTCCAGCGCCAGTTATCCTCCAGCTCGCGATCGCCCCATTTGGCCCTGAATTCATTCTTGCCATATCCCAGGCTGGTGATGTTGTAGAAATAGAACTTCCCCTGATTTTCCTTCCCCCCCTTGCTCTGTGAAAAGAATTCCAGCCCGGCTCGCGCCTGCTGCTCCTTTTTCTGTTGTTCCGCCTCTTCGGCAAGCCTCAGTGAATCGATATAGACCTGGAAGTAAATTTCCCGTTCCACCCCGGACATCTCATGCAAAAACAGTACGCTATCCGTGTATTGCACCACCTCCTCGTACTTGATCACATCGTCCAGGTTGGTCCTTTTCTTGCGGACCCTGCGATAGGTGCGGCTGTTTTCCGGGAGGTTCAGCAAAACACTGTCGTAGTAGGAACCCGCATCCCGGTAGTCGTTGCGATCGAAATAATACTCCGCCAGGTCATTGTAATTCAGCGAATTGAGGAAGGGTTCGTTTTCCGTAGCCGCCAGGGATTTGTTGTAATACATAAGGGCCAGGCTGTCCGAGCCGTTGTGGCGGTGGAATTCCCCCAGTTGCCGGTATATCTTGTCGAGGTAGGGCCTGTTTTCCCGGTTCTCCTCGAGCCGGGTCAGGTACGCCAGCAGCTCATTGCTGCCAATCCCGGACTCCTGAGCGTTCCGGATCTTCTCCAGGTGGGCATTTATCAGGTATACCCTTGGGATTTTCCGGTTCAGATCAATCACTTTGTCAAAGGCGATATCGGCGCTGTCCGGATGGCCCAGACGATTGAACAATTGTCCGATAATGAAATAATACCGCCCTTTCTCTTCGTTTTTTTTGGTGTAGGCCGCAGCCGTTTTTAACTGTTGGACTGCCGTATCCAGTGCTTTCAGGTTGATATAGGCCTGAGACATGACAGCCCGTGCATCCGCATACTCCTGGTCCGACAGCACGTCGTATTTGAAAAGCTTCTTTAGGTTTTGGAGGGTGAGTTCCTCATACCCCAGCCGGAGATTCGTTTTCTCCCTCCAGATCCGGGCTTCATTCAGCTTGTTGCTCTCCTCGAACCTGCGGAGGATGTAGTTAAAGGCCTCCAGGGCTGGAATATAGCGTTCGTCGAAATACCGGGCCTTGCCAAGCAACAGGAATGCCTCATCGGTCTGCGGGTTGCGCTCTACCCCCTGGATATCCATACTGTGCATTTGTATGGCTTTGGTGGCTTTTTCTTCCGCCCGCACAAAGTTGGGGTTGTTGTCCTCGGAGTCGAGCCTGACCTCCCCTGAAACCTGCATCCGCTCTACGGGAAGGATCTCCCAGTAGTTATCCCGGTAGGAAGTGTTGAGCTGGGACCGTCCTTGGTCAAAAGCCAGGTTCCCGTTGTAGAGCACATTGAACTTTGTATTCAGGGCATGCCAGTTCCGGTTTACGAAGGCATCTTTCTTCGTGGAGCAGCCCCCGGCAAACAGCCACAAGGCCCCGAGGATTGGAAGGAATAAAAGACGAAGCTTCAAAATTACCGGTATTCTTATGTAGTCTTAACTGTAAAACTACATATTTAGTATGCCGGGAGGCCTTAAAAATAGGGGCTTGGATCCAATGTGAGCAGGAACCCTGAGGCGTTTTGGGCCTCACGCATTCAAAAAAGGGTTGCCTTGTTATCCTCCGAAGAAAGCTTCCAGTTCCTTCAGGGTCTCGGGAGCCGTTTGAATATCCTTTACGATTTTCCCCTTGTCCAGCACTACGATGCGTTCACAAACCTCGGTGACATGGACCAGGTCATGGCTGGAAATAAGGGCGGTCACCTCGCGCTTGGCGGCCAGCTCTCTGATGATTTTCTTCAATCGGATCTGTGTGGTAGGGTCGAGGTTGGCGAAAGGTTCGTCCAGGATCACCACCTCCGGGTTGCCGATGAAGGTGGCGGTAATCCCCACTTTCTTCTGGTTTCCCTTGGAAAGGTCCCTGAGGTATTTTTTCTGATTGAGGATTTCCCCGTGGAAAAAATCCTCAAAGCCCTCCAACAGGGCGTCCACGTCGGCCTTTGTCTGCCCGCGTAACTCCCCTATGAAATAGAAATACTCCTCCGGGGTCAGGTACCCGATCAGGAAGCTTTCATCGATAAAGGCCGAGGTAAATGGTTTCCAGGCTTCACTTTGCTGGACTTCCACCCCGTTGTTCACAATGCTCCCTGTGCTGGGCTGGATCAGGTCCAACATCAGGCTGAAGAAGGTGGTCTTTCCGGCGCCGTTGTTCCCAACCAACCCAACACTCTGCCCCTTTGGGATCTCTAGTTCAGAAAGGTCCAGGACCGTTTGTGTTCCGTATTTCTTGGTGAGTTGCGTTACTGTGATCATAATTGAAATAGGGTATTAGGCTGCCTTCTCCCTGTAGGCTGAAAGCGTCTTGTATTTTTCCTTTTTGTAGATTTTTTCAATAAGCCTGAAAACAGGCTCCCTGAACGCGAATCCGGCAACCCCGGCCAGGGCCACCATCAGGTATCCGGCTGTTTCGTTCCAGATCCAGTTCCCCAGCCAGAAAACCAGCAGGGGCAGCAGAAGCTTTGGAATGGTCAGCAAGAGGGTTTTCACGTTAAAGGCCTGACTGTCCCCGAATGCCTTTTTATTGCTCGTCAGGTCGATGGGCGTTTTGATATAGGCCCCTCCCCAAAGCACCAGGTATGAATTGACCCCTATGTTGTAGATCGCCCCGACTACAATGGCCAGATAGGCGTGCCATCCAAAGTAGAGGTAGAAGACCGATAAAAGGGTGCTGACGATGGTCGCGATGACAATGAGGTACCATTTGGAGTTGAGGTATTCCCGGTACTGGATATTCTGGCTCATCATCAGCGGATAGTAGGAACTGTCCCAACTCGGCACGTACTGGCCGAAGGTAAACAGGAAGCCGCCTGAAACGAAGATCCCGGCAAAGACCCACATCACGGGGGTTTCATACATTTCCACCGACCCGGTAAAGAAAAACAACCCGTAGAGCAGGAAAAAGGCACTGATGATGACCGTGGTCCTGGAACGTTTGTTGCGGCGGATGAGCTTGATGTCGTTCTTCAGGAAGGTGCCCATATTGCCAAACCGGTTCAGCCAGGCGTAATCCTCGGTTTTCCCCTCCTCTTTTTTGACCGCCAGGCCGGCATCCAGGTACATGTGGCTGCGGAAATACCTGAAGGAAACCCATACGACATAGATGAGCAAAAGCCATGGGAAGAGGGCCGCCCAGGGCTGGTCGAAGAACAGATCGAAGACCGGGGCTGTATATACGGTGATATCGAACCAGCCATAGTACTGGGATACCCCAAGGAGGGCCAGCACCAGGAGCAGGGGATAAAAAACCCTGTCCTTGTTGTTGATGATGATGTTGAGAAAATTATTGACGAAAAACAATGCCATCATGGCAAGGTGCCATCCCACGACAGAGGCTGGAGGGTATCCCTTTATCAAAAGGACCACGGAAAACGGGATGAAGAAAAAGGCGTGGGACCAGTTGAAAAAGGAGAGCATGGTCTTTCCCAGGGAGTACTTCACCACGGCATTCTTTCGGATCGGCAGGTAGAGCAGCGGACGAATGTTCATCACGGGCATCTTCTGCAGCATGTACCGGATGTAAAGGTCCAGTACCAGGTAATAGATCAAAAAGCGGTTCACCACTCTGGGCGGATCCCCGAAGCCGCCGTCGTCGATGATATAATAGGCCCCGATCCCCAGGGAGAGGAAAACGGCCATAAAATACAGGGCTCCAAGAACCATGAGGATCTTGAATGCCAGATTGGTCGCAAAAGAGGAAGAGCGGAAAAAGGATTTCCACTGCAAACGAACAAAATGGGTTAACATGGTCAGTGTTTTGTGCGCTGTGGATTGGTAGCAAAGATGTGTTATTTGTTACAAAAACCGTGAAAAGAATTTAAACCTTTGGTGCAAACCCCTGCACTTGCGTAATTTTGCACAAAAATTTTGCATGAGTCAGTTCTATTCCCTTGAGGTTTCCGATGTAAAACCCCTAACCCCAAGTTCGGTGGCAATCAGTTTTAAGGTGCCACAGGATCTGAAAGCCGAATTTCAATTCAAGGCAGGGCAGTACCTTACGATCAGGCACCCCTCAGCCGCCGGAGAAATACGAAGGTCGTATTCCCTTTGCTCAGGTATTGCTGACAATAATATAACGGTCGGAATAAAAAAAGTGCCCGAAGGTGCCTTTTCCGTGTATGCGAACGAAGCGATCAGGCCGGGTGACATTTTGGAAGTAATGCCCCCCCAGGGGAGGTTCGTTTTTGAATCCGGGTCTCAGAAGGCGCGTATTATGGCTTTTGCAGCAGGAAGCGGCATCACCCCCATCATGAGTATCATCCAGACGGCTCTGGAGGGAAACCCCGATAACGAGGTGGTGCTGGTCTACGGAAATCAGAGCAAGGAAGAGACGATGTTCTTTGAGGACCTGGAAGCGCTCAAAGAAAAATATGCCGATCGGTTTTCTGTTCATTACCTCTTTAGCCGTAACCGGGAAGATGAAGGCAGGTTCGGCCGGATTGACAAGAGCATTGTGAATTACATCGCAAAGAACCAACACGCCGGCTTCAACGCAGAGGGGTACTTCCTCTGTGGCCCGGAAGAAATGATTGAAACCGTTACCGGGACGCTTCTGGAAAACGGGATTCCAAAAGAGA
>JAWWDW010000064.1:0-7675 GCA_033719735.1 Robiginitalea sp.
GAGATCAACATCGACAAGATCAACCGAATCAACGGGATGGATATCACCTTTGTGACCTCTGCTGAAACGGATAAGGAAGCGAAATCACTCCTGAGCGAAATGGGATTACCCTTTAAAAAGAATTAGAATGGCTAAAGAATCAATGAAGGCCCGAGAGCGTAAAAGGGCAAAACTGGTAGCGAAATACGCCGAGAAGCGCAAGGCCCTCAAAGAGGCCGGTGACTACGAGGCGCTTCAGAAATTACCTAAAAATGCCTCTCCAGTAAGAATGCACAACCGCTGCAAGCTCACCGGAAGGCCAAAGGGATATATGCGCACCTTCGGAATCTCCCGTGTAATGTTCAGGGAGATGGCCAACAAGGGGCTCATCCCAGGGGTGAAAAAAGCAAGTTGGTAACCTCTTATTAAATACAGGAAAAAGATGTTTACAGATCCTATCTCAGATTATTTGACCCGAATCCGCAATGCAAACAGTGCAGGGCACCGGGTTGTGGAAATCCCTGCTTCTAACTTGAAAAAGGAGATTACCAAAATCCTGTTTGACCAGGGGTACATCCTCAGTTACAAATTTGAGGACAACGCTGCTCAGGGTACCATCAAGATCGCTCTCAAATACGATAAGGCTACCAAAGAACCGGTCATCCGCAAGATCCAGCGGGTCAGCAAGCCCGGTCTTCGCAAATATGCGGGGTCTGACGAGCTGCCACGCGTACTGAACGGTCTTGGGATTGCGATTGTCTCCACCTCCCACGGGGTGATGACCGGCAAGCAGGCCCAGAAGGAAAATGTCGGCGGAGAAGTCCTCTGCTACGTGTATTAACAGAATTATAAAGAATCAGCAGCATGTCTAGAATAGGAAACAATCCGATCGCTATCCCAGAGGGAGTTACCATTGAGGTGGCTGACAACGTTGTAACCGTAAAAGGAAAACTCGGGGAGCTCCGTCAGGAGTTCAGTGACGTGGAAGTCTCAGTAGGCGATGGAGAAGTGGTTGTTAAGCGCAACTCCGAGAAGAAAGCCCACAAGGCAAAGCACGGCCTGTATCGCTCCCTTATCGACAATATGATTCAGGGGGTTTCCAAAGGCTGGACCAAAGAACTGGAACTGGTAGGTGTTGGATACCGCGCCAGCAACCAGGGACAGAAGCTGGACCTCGCGCTGGGGATGTCGCACAACATCGTTATGGAACTGGCTCCCGAGGTGAAAGTGGAAACAACCTCTGAAAAAGGGAAGAACCCGCTTATCAAGCTTACCTCTCACGACAAGCAGCTGGTGGGCCAGATAGCGGCCAAGATCCGCTCTTTCCGGAAGCCAGAGCCCTACAAAGGGAAGGGGATCCGGTTCGTAGGAGAACAGATCAGAAGAAAAGCAGGTAAATCAGCTTAATCAAAGGGATTATGGGACTAACTAAGTCTGAAAGAAGAAACAAGATCAGAAGACGTATCCGCAAGGTGTCCTTCGGTACGGCAGAGAGGCCCCGCCTTTCCGTGTATCGCAGCAACAAGGAGATCTATGCCCAGATCATCGACGATACCAGTGGAAAAACCCTGGCTGCCGCCTCTTCCCGGGACAAGGGTATGGACGGTGCCAAAGGAACCAAGACCGAAAAGGCTGCCGAAGTAGGCAAGCTGCTCGCCAAAAAGGCCCTGGACGCCGGAATTGAGGCCGTCGCTTTTGACAGGGGAGGGTATCAATATCACGGAAGGGTTAAGTCCCTCGCAGAAGGAGCCAGAGAAGGCGGATTAAAATTTTAATAGGAGTTATGTACGGGAAATACAAAAATGTGGAAACTGTAAAGCCAGGAGGTCTTGAACTGAAAGACCGGCTGGTGGGTGTTCAACGGGTTACCAAGGTTACCAAGGGTGGCCGGGCCTTCGGATTCTCTGCCATCGTGGTGGTTGGAGATGAGAATGGCGTGGTCGGACACGGACTCGGAAAGTCCAAGGAAGTTGCCACGGCCATCGCCAAGGCCGTTGAAGATGCCAAAAAGAACCTGGTGCGCATTCCTTTGAACAAGGGTACGGTTCCTCACGAACAGAAGGGAAAATACGGAGGTGCCCGGGTTTACATCCAGCCGGCATCCCATGGTACGGGAGTGATCGCCGGTGGTGCGGTACGTGCCGTACTGGAAGCTGTGGGTGTTCAGGACGTACTGTCCAAATCCCAGGGTTCATCCAACCCGCACAACGTCGTCAAGGCTACTTTTGATGCCCTGCTGCAACTGAGGGATGCCAATACGGTAGCGAAGCAACGCGGTATTTCCCTGGACAAAGTATTCAACGGATAAGGAATCAGGACCATGGCAAAAATTCGAATAAAACAGATTAGGAGCAGTATCAAACGCCCTCAGGAGCAGAAACGGACCCTGTTGGCCCTTGGACTGCGGGGAATAGGACAGCAGGTGGAGCACGAGCGAACCCCGAGCATCCTGGGAATGATCAATAAAGTAAATCACCTGGTTTCTACGGAAGAAGCTTAAAAGTTACGCAGTATGGATTTAGCGAATTTAAAACCGGCAAAAGGTTCTGTACACAAGGCGGGAAAAACTGTGGGTCGCGGACAGGGGTCCGGTAAAGGCGGCACAGCCACCCGTGGTCACAAAGGAGCCAAGTCCCGGTCCGGGTATTCCAAGAAGATCGGGTTTGAGGGAGGTCAGATGCCCCTGCAGCGCCGGGTTCCCAAGTTCGGTTTCACCAACATGAACCGGAAGGAGTACCGCGGGATCAACCTGGACACCCTCCAGGGCCTCGTGGATAACGGCGCAGTCAAAAAGGAGCTCACCTTAGATCAGATGGTGGAAATGCGCCTGGCCTGCAAGAATGACCTGGTCAAAATCATGGGAAGGGGTGAATTGAAAGCCCCTTTGAAAATAACGGCACATAAATTTACGGCCAGCGCCAAAGCTGCTATCGAGGCTGCTGGTGGAGAAGCCATAAGTTTATAAGCGCAGGCTTTATGAGGAAATTTTTTGAGATCATAACCAATATTTGGAAGATCGAGGAGCTGAGATCCCGGATCATCGTAACCCTCGGACTGCTGCTGGTGTATCGTTTCGGTGCCCAGGTAGTCCTGCCGGGGATCGATACCACCCAGCTCGCCGAGCTTTCATCCAATACAGAGCAGGGTATCCTGGGAATCCTCAATGCATTCACGGGCGGGGCTTTTGCCAACGCCTCTGTGTTCGCCCTGGGGATTATGCCGTACATCTCGGCATCTATTGTGGTACAGCTGATGGGTATTGCCATTCCGTACCTCCAGAAACTGGATAAGGAAGGGGAAAGCGGCCGGAAGACCAAAACCCAGATTACCCGCTGGCTTACCATCGCCATCTGTATTGTCCAGGCGCCGGCCTATCTGTATAGCCTCGGTGCCCTGGGGGTTCCGGACAGTGCGTTCCTCCTCGGGAAGGGTCTTAACTTCATCATCCCTGCGGTCATTATTTTGGTAACCGGATGTGTGTTTGCCATGTGGCTCGGGGAAAAGATTACCGACAAGGGCATCGGAAACGGAATCTCGCTTTTGATTATGATCGGGATCATTGCAACCCTGCCTCAGGCCTTTGTGCAGGAGGCGGCCTCCCGCCTGAACGGGAACGGAGGACCGATGCTGATCCTCGTAGAACTGATCCTCTGGTTTGTGGTCATCCTGGCGAGTGTGCTACTGGTTATGGCGGTTCGCCGCGTGCCGGTACAGTACGCCAGACGCACGGCCTCCGGAGGTTATGAAAAGAACGTAATGGGCTCCCGTCAATACATTCCCCTGAAGCTGAATGCCTCCGGGGTAATGCCCATCATCTTTGCCCAGGCGATCATGTTCGCACCGGGCCTTTTGGGAAGGACCTTCAACAGCACTGCCGTCGGGCAGTGGATGGAGGTACAGTTCCAGGATATTTTTGGCCTGGCTTACAACATCCTGTTTGCAGTGTTGATCATCATCTTTACGTATTTCTATACGGCGATTACCGTGCCAACGAACAAGATGGCGGACGACCTGAAGCGGAGTGGTGGATTTATCCCAGGGATCCGTCCCGGGAAAGAAACGGGGGATTTCCTCGACAGGGTCATGTCGCACATCACCCTGCCGGGCTCTGTATTTTTGGCCATCCTGGCGGTATTCCCGGCAATCGTGGTTAAGCTGATCAACATTCAGCCAAGTTGGGCGCTCTTCTACGGCGGAACCTCCCTGCTGATTATGGTAGGGGTGGCCATTGACACCGTGCAACAGGTAAATGCCTATCTGCTGAACCGCCACTACGACGGGCTTATGAAAACAGGTAAAAACAGAAAAGTAGCATAATTGTATGGCTAAACAGGCTCCCATAGAACAGGACGGAACAATCATAGAAGCGCTTTCCAATGCCATGTTCCGCGTGGAATTGGAAAACGGGCATGTCGTGACCGCCCACATCTCCGGAAAGATGCGTATGCACTACATCAAACTCCTTCCCGGGGATAAGGTGAAGCTTGAAATGAGCCCGTATGATTTGACAAAGGCTAGAATAACGTACAGATACTAAGAAACCGGATACGATGAAAGTTAGAGCATCCATTAAGAAAAGAAGTGCTGATTGCAAGATCGTTCGCCGAAAGGGACGGTTGTACGTAATCAACAAAAAGAATCCTAGATTTAAACAAAGACAGGGGTAGTTATGGCAAGAATTGCAGGTGTTGATATACCAAAACAAAAAAGAGGCGTCATAGCCCTTACCTATATCTACGGTATCGGCAAGAACAGGGCCCAGGAGATTCTGGAGAAAGCTAAGGTAAGCGAAGATGCCAAAGTCTCTGACTGGAACGATGACGAGATCGGTCGTATCCGGGAAGCAGTTTCCGCGTATACCATCGAGGGAGAGCTTCGTTCAGAAACCCAGCTGAATATCAAACGGCTGATGGATATTGGATGCTATCGGGGAATCCGCCACCGGATTGGCCTCCCGCTCCGGGGACAGCGCACCAAGAACAACTCCCGGACCCGTAAAGGAAAACGGAAGACAGTTGCTAATAAAAAGAAAGCCACAAAATAATAGATAGTACCGGGTACCGGCAGGCCCTTGGTCAAACAGCCCCGCTGTTTCTCGAAAGTCCTGCCACCCGAATACTGAGATTCCTAAGAATATGGCAAAAACAGGTTCAAAATCATCAAAAACCGCCAAAAAGCGGAAGGTTACGGTGGAATCCACCGGGGAAGCACACATCACAGCTTCCTTTAACAACATCATCATTTCCCTGACCAATAAGAAAGGGGATGTGATTTCCTGGTCTTCTGCCGGGAAAATGGGGTTCCGCGGTTCCAAAAAGAACACTCCCTATGCTGCTCAGATAGCCGCTGAGGAATGTGTCAAGACCGCCCATGAGGCAGGCCTCCGCAAGGTAAAGGTGTATGTGAAAGGGCCCGGAAACGGACGGGAATCCGCTATCCGGACCATTCACAACAACGGTATCGAGGTAACGGAGATCATCGATGTTACTCCGCTGCCCCACAACGGATGTCGCCCGCCCAAAAGAAGGAGGGTATAACACAGCATATTAATTTTTTCACTGGGGGTGCAGTTACGGTTATCGAAGGATTCGCCTTAATTCATAACCGCACGCTCTAAATCACAGAAAATGGCAAGATACACAGGACCAAAATCAAAAATTGCCCGCAAGTTTGGCGAGGCGATCTTCGGGGACGACAAGGCCTTCGAAAAAAAGAGTTATCCTCCGGGGATGCACGGAAACAGCCGTCGCCGCGGAAAGAAATCAGAGTACGCGATTCAGCTGCAGGAAAAGCAAAAGGCCAAGTACACCTATGGCATCCTGGAGCGTCAGTTCCGCAATCTTTTTGAAAAAGCCAACCGAAGCAAGGGCGTTACCGGTGAGGTATTGCTGCAACTTTGCGAATCCCGCCTGGACAACGTCGTCTTCCGCATGGGCGTGGCGCCCACCCGTAGGGCTGCACGCCAGCTGGTAACCCACCGTCATATCACGGTGAACGGGGAAGTCGTAAATGTCCCCTCATTTTCCCTCAAGCCCGGGGATGTCGTCGGGGTTCGGGAAAAATCCAAGTCCCTTCAGGTAATCGAGGATTCCCTGTCTGCCAACAGTTCCGTTTACGAATGGATCAGCTGGAACTCGGATAAAAGGGAAGGCACCTTTGTGTCCATCCCCGAACGGATCCAAATCCCCGAGAACATCAAGGAACAACTGATCGTCGAGTTATACTCTAAATAAAACAACACAGAACCGATTATGGCATTATTTAATTTTCAGAAGCCCGATAAAGTTATCATGATTGACTCCACGGATTTCGAAGGGAAGTTTGAATTTCGCCCTTTGGAACCTGGCTATGGTCTGACTGTCGGGAATGCGCTCAGGAGGGTGTTGCTGGCTTCCCTGGAAGGGTTCGCCATCACCTCTGTGCGTATCGACAAAGTAGAACATGAGTTTTCGGTCATCGAAGGTGTTGTGGAGGATGTTACCGAAATCATCCTGAACATGAAACAGATCCGTTTCAAGCGGCAGATCGACGATGTTAACGAAGAGACGGTATCTATTTCAGTAAGCGGGAAGGAACAACTGACCGCAGGGGATTTCCAGAAGTTTATTTCCGGCTTCCAGATCCTGAACCCGGACCTGGTGATCTGCAATATGGACCCTAAGGTGAGCCTCAACCTGGAGATCATCATCGAGAAGGGACGCGGATATGTGCCGGCAGAGGAAAACAAGAAATCCAATGCGCCCCTGGGAAGCATTGCTGTGGATTCGATCTTTACCCCGGTCCGCAATGTGAAATACAGCATTGAGAACTACCGGGTGGAACAGAAGACCGACTATGAGAAGCTGGTTTTTGAAATCTCCACGGACGGATCCATTCACCCCAAGCAGGCGCTGACGGAAGCGGCCAAGGTGTTGATCCACCATTTCATGCTCTTCTCGGACGAGCGGATTACCCTGGAGGCCGACGAGATCGCACAGACGGAAACCTACGATGAGGAATCCCTGCACATGCGGCAGCTCCTCAAAACCAAACTGGTAGACATGGACCTTTCCGTTCGGGCACTGAATTGCCTGAAGGCGGCAGAAGTGGATACCCTCGGGGACCTGGTGGCATTCAACAAGAATGACCTGATGAAGTTCCGGAACTTTGGGAAGAAGTCCCTTACCGAGCTTGAAGAGCTCGTAATCAACAAGGGGTTGAACTTTGGAATGGATTTGTCTAAGTATAAACTGGATAAGGACTAAGCAGGGCTTTAGCTTTCAGATAGCCATAGTCCGGCGAAACTATAGGAAACGATGAGACACGGAAAGAAATTCAATCACCTGGGAAGAAAAACAGCACACCGCAGGGCGATGCTGGCCAACATGGCGTGTTCCCTGATTGAGCATAAAAGGATTAATACGACTACCGCCAAGGCCAAGGCCCTGAAGCAGTTTGTAGAGCCCCTGATCACCAGGTCAAAGGCGGAGAACAACAAGACTGCCGAACAGGGTACCCACAACCGGAGGGTGGTTTTCAGCAGCCTGCGCAACAAGCATGCCGTCACGGAACTCTTCAGTACCGTGGCCGAGAAAGTTGGAGACCGTCCCGGGGGATACACCCGTATCATTAAATTGGGGAACCGACTGGGTGACAATGCAGACATGGCGATGATAGAGCTGGTGGATTTCAACGAGCTGTACAATGCCGGCAAACC
>JAWWDW010000065.1:0-7661 GCA_033719735.1 Robiginitalea sp.
ATGGATTTATGGAGTTTTCAGGGCGGGATGCCTCCCCTTTGGAACTACGTTTGCTGGTTCGCGCTTGCGCTGTTCTTCCAATGGGTCTACCAGCGCAGCAAAATTTCCGGCAACCAGGCCATATCCCTTCACCTGCTGTTGGTGCAACTGGTTTTCTTTATTTTCCTCAACCTTCTTTTCCCAGCGATGCCCTGAGATCCTCCAGGTTGGGGATATCCTTCCAGGTGCCTGCTAACCTGTAGGGCCTGAAGCGGGCAAAAAGCTCCTCCCGGTACCAACCCAGCTCCCTGGTTTTCCGAATGGCTTCCATGTGCGCCTCGGTTCCATAAGCGTATGCCTGCATGGCTTCCTGTCGCTCCCAAAGACTGAAGGTGGCCATATCGGTTAAGGGGGTTTCTCCTACCCCCTTGCTGTAAAGAAGTCCTTCTGCGGCTCCCAGGGGCTGCTGAGAATGGGGCACGTACTTCCAGAACCTAAGGAGGTATTTTTTCCGGATGGTAGCCCGGGTCAGTACGGCGATGGGGCCTAAATCTTCCGACGTTTCCTCTTCGGCCTCGAAGGGGTTTTGCCCGTCCCAGAGCCCTTTGGAGCGGATGGGCCTCATAAAGATCCGCAGGGATTCCTCAGACCGGTCCACAAAGGCGCGCATCTGACGGTGGGAACCGAAAAAAGACTCCGCCAGAGCCTCGCTATCCCACACTTGCAGCAGCCCGTAGACAGACCAGTCGGGCCAGGTACTGAATCCCTCACTTCCCGTACCCAGCAATTTATAGAATTGCATTCCCGGGACTCCCTGTAAGCGCCGATGGGCAAGCCCCATCTGGGAGAGGGCCCAGAAGGCATTTCGAAATCCCCGGTACCTGAAAAGGGTCAAGGTGGCGGTCTTGCTCATACTACCGATCAGGGTACTTTTAGTAATTCATCCAGCAACTCCCGTACCCTTTGGGAATCCCAGTCGGCGATCCCCTCCTGGTCGATGACCACGTATCCCTCCCGGTCGATCAAGTAGGAGCGGGGGGTACTCTCATCGGGTACCGGGCTTTCGCTCTCCAGGAACTGGTAGGTGACCGGGAAGGTAAAATCGTGTTCCTCCATAAACGCCTTAACCGGGGCTTGCTCCTCATCGGTGATGATATAGAAATCCACCCGGTCCCCGTAATCGTCATAGAGTGCCTGTATCCCTTTGAGTTCAGGCAGGCTGGGCAGGCTCCAGGACCTCCAGAAATCGATCAGCACCACCTTGCCCCTGGAGCGCTCAAAGTTGAAGAATTCCCAGTTGGCGTCCTTCAGGGTCCAGTTGTAAAAGGGGAGCTTTTCACGCTCCTCCACGGCTACCACCCTGGGGGCAGCCGAAAAGAGCTGCATCAAAGCAATCTTGCTGTAATATCCCAGCGGTGTCACGAAAAAAGACAGCACAAAAAGGATCAACAGGATGTTGAGCAGGGTCTTTCTTTTAATCTTCATAGGGGTCTGTCAACAAAAAAGCCCCTGAGTTGACAGGGGCTTTCAGGAACGCATATCAGGATGCTGCAGCGCTCTGCTTTTTGATCAGGTTCAGGGCCGAACCTTCCTTAAACCATTTAATCTGGGTCTGGTTATAGGTGTGGTTGGCCTTGATGGTATCCGTACTGCCATCCGCATGAGCCACCTCGATGGTAAGGGGAGTATCCGGGGCAAAGGAATCAATGTCCAGGAAGTTGAAGGTATCGTCCTCCTGAATCAGGTCGTAATCATCCTCATTGGCAAAGGTGAGCGCGAGCATCCCCTGTTTTTTGAGGTTTGTTTCATGGATCCGGGCAAAGGATTTCACCAGTACCGCTGCCACTCCCAGATGGCGCGGTTGCATGGCGGCGTGCTCCCTTGAGGAGCCCTCCCCGTAATTGTGATCTCCCACCACAATGGTCTTGATCCCGGCCGCTTTATAAGCCCGCTGGGTGTCGGGGACGCCTCCGTATTCACCCGTCAGCTGGTTTTTGACGAAGTTGGTCTTCTTGTTAAAGGCATTCACCGCCCCGATGAGGGTGTTGTTGGAAATATTGTCCAAATGCCCCCGGAACCTGAGCCATGGACCGGCCATGGAAATATGATCGGTAGTACATTTGCCGAAGGCTTTGATCAGGAGCTTCATCCCCTTTAAACTATCAGGTTTAATCGGTTCGAAAGGTTCCAGCAGTTGCAGTCGCTCTGAACCTTCTGCCACAATGACCTCCACCGAACTTCCGTCTTCTTTGGGGGCAATGTACCCCGCATCCTCCACGGCAAATCCTTCCGGTGGCAATTCATAGCCGCGGGGTTCATCCAGCCGTACTTCTTCCCCATCCTCGTTGATAAGGGTATCTACCATCGGGTTGAAATCGAGCCTGCCGGCAATCGCAATGGCCGTGACCAGTTCGGGTGAGCCCACGAAGGCGAGGGTATTGGGGTTGCCATCCGCCCGCTTGGCGAAATTCCGGTTGAAGGAATGCACGATGGTATTCCGGGGACCTTTGGCGGCATTGTCGCCGTAGCGGTCCCACATCCCGATACAGGGCCCACACGCATTGGCAAAGACGGTGGCACCGATGTTGTTGAAGGTATCTATAAAACCATCCCGCTCTATGGTGTAGCGCACCTGTTCAGATCCCGGGGTGATCGTAAAGTTCGCCTTGGTCTTGAGTTTTTTGTCCGCCACCTGTTTTGCCAGGGAGGCTGCTCTGGAGATATCCTCATAAGAGGAGTTCGTACAGGACCCAATCAGGCCGTATTCAACGCGAATGGGCCAGTCATGCTCCCGGGCGGCTTCTCCCATCTTTGAAATGGGGGTGGCCAGGTCCGGCGTAAAAGGTCCGTTCAAATGGGGTTCCAGGGTGGAAAGGTCAATTTCGATCACCTGGTCAAAATAGCTTTCCGGGTCTGCATACACCTCCGGGTCTCCTGTGAGGTAGGGCGCAACTTCGCGGGCAGCATCCGCCACATCAGCCCGGTCCGTGGCCCGCAGGTACCGGTCCATGGAATCATCGTATCCAAAGGTGGAAGTGGTTGCACCCACCTCAGCACCCATGTTGCAGATGGTGCCTTTTCCGGTACAGGACATGGAAGTGGCCCCTTCCCCAAAATATTCGATGATCGCGCCGGTCCCCCCCTTCACGGTAAGGATATCCGCCACTTTAAGGATGACATCTTTAGGGGCTGTCCAGCCGCTGAGCGTTCCGGTAAGCCTTACCCCGATCAGCTTGGGGAATTTCAGTTCCCAGGGCATGCCCGCCATGACGTCCACGGCATCTGCCCCCCCTACCCCAATAGCGACCATTCCCAGGCCACCGGCATTTACGGTATGGGAGTCCGTTCCGATCATCATTCCCCCCGGGAAGGCGTAATTTTCCAGCACAACCTGGTGGATGATCCCGGCCCCCGGTTTCCAGAAACCGATCCCGTATTTGTTGGATACGGATTCCAGAAAATCGAAAACCTCATTGCTCGTTTCATTGGCGCGTTTCAAATCCGCCGCTGCACCGACCTTGGCCTGGATCAGGTGGTCACAATGCACCGTTGTGGGGACCGCCACCTGCGGCTTTCCTGCATGCATAAACTGCAAAAGTGCCATCTGGGCCGTGGCATCCTGACATGCAACCCGGTCCGGAGCGAATTCCACATAGTCCTTTCCACGTACAAACACCTTTTCAGGGGTACCGTCCCAAAGGTGGGAATACAGAATTTTCTCCGCAAGGGTAAGAGGTCTTCCGGCCAGTTCCCGCGCCTTGTCAACACGTGCTGGGATCCCGGCATAGACCTTTTTAATCATGTCTATATCAAATGCCATTTTCTTTAAGGGTTTCTTGGTTCGTATTGCCATCAAAAGTACTAAAATCAAAGGGTATTTAAAACTATTCCCACCCTCAAAGTAGCGATTTGCAAAATCGTCAAAACCGGGCAAAAACAGCTGTTGGATCAGCAGTTCAGGCCAACTGGAATTTCCAATCCGTCAGGGGGTGACCCCTCCTTTTAAGGGGCTTTAGGACGACCAGGGGTCGAGGTAAGCGTTCACCCGCACCTGGGATAAGTGAAATGGGGTTGCGGGGGATGGGGGTATTTTGGTACCGGGGGGAGGGAAGGGGGGCCCGCTATGGATCAGAGCAGTTGTTCTATGATCTTCTCATCGGTTATCCCTTCTGCCTCTGCCTTGTAATTCCTGAGGATCCGGTGCCGCAAAATTCCACTGGCAACCGCTTTTACATCCGCGATGTCCGGGGAGAACCGGCCAGACACAGCAGCATGGGCCTTGGCTGCCAGTACCAGGTTCTGCGAGGCCCTGGGTCCCGCACCCCAATCCAGGTACTGGTTGACCAGTTCCGGGGCACCCGGCTGACCCGGTCGCGTTTTCTGGGCCAGCTCCACGGCATAGCGCACCACGTTATCCGGTACCGGGATCCTGCGGATCAGGTGTTGTACCTCCAGGATTTCCGCTGCCGTAAACAGGGTGGCAAGCTCGGGTTCTTCATCATCCGTGGTGTTCTTGACCACCTGAATCTCTTCTTCCAGGCTCGGGTATTCCAGGCGGATGGCAAACATGAACCGGTCGAGTTGCGCCTCGGGAAGGGGGTAGGTCCCCTCCTGCTCGATGGGGTTCTGGGTCGCCAGCACAAAATAGGGGTTTGGCAGGCGGTATTGCTTGCCGGTGATGGTTACTGCACGTTCCTGCATGGCCTCCAGCAGGGCCGCCTGTGTCTTGGGCGGGGTACGGTTGATTTCGTCTGCCAGGATGATATTGGCAAAGACCGGTCCCTTGACAAAAACGAATTTTCGGTTCTGATCCAGTACCTCGCTGCCCAGGATGTCGCTCGGCATCAAATCCGGGGTAAACTGAATCCTTTTGAAATCCAGGCCCAGGGTCCTGGCAATGGTGTTTACCATCAGTGTCTTGGCAAGGCCGGGCACCCCGATCAACAAAGAATGCCCCCCGGTATAGATAGACCATAGGACCTGGTCGACAACAGCATCCTGCCCTACGATGATTTTCCCTATCTCTTTCTTGAGCTCCTGGTGTTTTTCCACCAGGCGCCTTACGGCTTCCACATCAGACATACCTATTGCTTTGTCCAGTTATTGGTGAAACTGCAATCCTGGTATTCGGAATCCAGGCTTATGTAGGTTTCATCGATATGCTCGGACATCCATTCCCGAATGGCCCTGAACTGTTTGTCGCGAAGGGCCAGTTCCTGAATTTTGAGGTAATCCCGTGCAAAATCAGCCTGGTGCTCATCATAGCGGTTGGAGACCATCAGGATCTTGTAGGATGGCGGGCCTCCTCGTGGGTCGGGTTCCAGGATTGGGTTTGAAATCTCGTTGTCTTTCAGGTTTCGGACCTGGTTGTAGAGTTTTGGGTCCATTTTGGTCAGCTCGAAACGCGAACTGAAATCACTGGGGTTCCGGAGCAGGCCCCCGTCGAATTTGGTTTCCTTTTCATCCGAGAAATTCCGCGCGGCTTCCGCAAAAGTATACTTGCCTTCCAGGATATGCGTGCGGATGCTGTCGAGCTCTTCCCGGGCCCCGTCCAGGGCTTTTTGGGGCACCTCCGGCTGGATGAGGATATGCCTGAGGTCCAGTTCCTGGCCCCGTATTTTTTCCACCAAAATGATATGGAATCCGAAAGGGGATTCAAAGGGTTCTGAAATCTCTCCTTCCCGCAGGCTGAACGCCACGTCCTTGAACTCCTTTACAAAAGGGGTCTGCCGGGTCATGGAGTAAAACCCACCTTTGGACTTGGAGCCCGGATCCTGGGAATACAGGATGGCCTTAACCCTGAAACTCGCCCCGTTATCCTCCACGTCTGCCTTTATCTCGTTGAGCAGGTCCACCACTTTCTGCTTTTCCGACTCCGGGACTTCCGGTTTCTTCACGATCTGGGCGATTTCCAGTTCCGCACCAAATACAGGTCTTTCATCTTCGGGTATGCTGTTAAAAAATTGACGCACCTCCTCCGGGGTCACTTCGATCTCCCCCACGATTTTCTCCTGCATCTGCTGGGAGAGCATCTGCAACTTATTGATTTTAAAGAGTTCTTCACGAAGGGACTCCACGGTCTCCTGGCCGTAAAACTCCAGGACTTTTTCCATGGATCCAAGGCGCTGGACAAACTGCTGAATGTACTGATCATTCCTGCTGTTTACTTCATCATCTGAGACCAGGATACTGTCCTGTACGGCCTGGTGGGCATACAGGCGGTCCTCCATGAGTTTCCCCAGCAGGCTGCAGCGATTTACATCTGCGTCCGTCGCCCCCTGGTTTTTCAGGTCGATGAGCGTTTTTTCCACATCCGAATCCAGGATCACATAGTCTCCCACCACGGCAGCGATGCCATCGAGTTTTATCCGCTGGGAAGGCCGAACATTCTGCCCTTCTGTATAGTCACCCTGGGCAATACCCTCGGGGGGTTCCACCTGTGTATCCGGGATGGAATCCACCACCTGTGCACGTATCGGCACGAAGCCGGTACTACAAATCAGCATAAACAGGATAAATCTACTCTTGTGTCGTCTCATAAATTTCGAATTCTTTTTGTCGGATGGCTTCATCCATCAGGTCTGTTTCCAGGGAACGGAGGTACTGCATTTTCCTCCGGTTGAGCAATACCTGGCGTATGGTGGGTTCGATATAACTCAGGGGAGCTATCTCATTCGGGTTCAGGACCTCAACCACCTTGGTCAAATATACCCCGGTTGAATCTTCCATTTCAAAAAATTGTGAATTTTTTAGATAATCCGCCTCGTTTTCATACGTCAGGGGGGCTATTTCCTGAACCACCCGGGAAACGGGTATCCAAAGGGAATCGTTAAAGTGGAGTTTCTTAAATTGTACCCCCACGGAGTCCAGAAATGCCAGGTCTTCCCCCTCAAACCGACGAAGGCGGTCAGTAACTTCCTCACGGTTAAGGAACTGCAATGGCAATTCGATGAACCGGAGTTGGATTATTTTTTCCTGCAGCCGGAAATTTTCTTTTTCATTTTCGTAAAACGCCTGCATTTCCTCCTCCCCGACCAAAGTGTCCGAGATTTGTGCGACCAGGGCCTCCCTGTACGCACGCGTGTAGAGTTCAGCCCTGTAATCCGAAATCAGGGATTCAAACTCCGTTATTTTGGCCTCGGGCAGGTTGATCTTTGCACGGGAGAGCAACAATTCCCTGGTGGCCCAGGTATTGATCAGATTACTGACCATGGCGGCGCTGTCCTGGGGGCTGAGGTTTTCGTTGAGGAACTCCTGTATATCTTCCGGATACAGGTATTTTTCACCCACACGGGCAAGGGGGATGGTTTCGGGTTCGTTCCTCCACAGGTCTTCACAGCCAGCTGCGAATACCAAAAGGAGCAACCAAAGGGTGGCGCTCAAGGGAAATCGGTTAGGAGACAACCTCAGCATCATCGTCCAAAAATAAGAATATCGGCCTCCCCCGCAAGTAACCCGGGGATGCATTAACACATTTTTAGTAAGGCGAAACCTCCTTTTTTTTAATATCTTGTATGCTAAGGTACCCATCGATGAAGTACATCACGGAAATTGAAATTGACCTGCCCAGGGAGGAAATGCTCGCCCTTCTGGACAACCCGAAGAACATGAAACACTGGCAACGCGGCCTGCAGTCCTATCGCCAACTTTCCGGGGATTCAGGGGAGGAAGGGGCCCGGATG
>JAWWDW010000066.1:0-7646 GCA_033719735.1 Robiginitalea sp.
AAAATGCACCAATAATGAAAGTGTTTAAATGGATCGTGGGAATCCTGGCCGCCCTTTTGTTGTTCGGATATTTTTTCGGACTCCCTTACCTGCGGGAACAGACCAAAAAAGCCAGTCCTGAGCGCACTGCCACCTTTACGGAAAACGGATACGATCTGAAGGCAACCTACTGCAGTCCCTCCAAAAAGGGACGGGAGATGTTTGGGGACCTGGTACCCTATGGCCAGGTATGGCGTACCGGGGCAAACGAAGCCACTACCTTCCATTCAGCCACCGCTTTGGAGGTGGAAGGACAGGCCCTCCCGGCAGGGGACTATTCCCTTTGGACCATTCCCGGCCCCAGGCAGTGGACCGTTATCTTCAACCGTGAAATCCCGGAATGGGGGGTGACCCTTTCCAGCCTGGGGAGGAAAACCACCCGCAACCCCCAGGCAGATGTGCTGCAGGTCCAGGTACCCGTGCTACCCCCCGGGCCGCAACCAGAAATCCATGAAAATTTCCTCATCGACTTTACCACCCGCGGGCAGGGGTTGTTTCTCAGGTTTGCCTGGGACACTACCCAGGTCCTGGTTCGTTTAAATTCCTGATGCGTTGAAAAAAGCTTCCAGCAAAGCACGTGAGGCCGCCTCGGCCCGCCTCAAAGCCCATAAAAAGAAATTTGACCCCAAAGGCCTGGTCGAGGGCATCCTCAAAGGGGATACCGGATCCCTGTCCCAGGCCATAACCCTGGTGGAGAGCACCCGGGAAGAAGACAGCGCCCTGGGGACCGAGGTTGTGGAAGCCTGTCTGAAACAGGCTGTGCCCGGCATTCGCATCGGGATTACCGGGGTACCCGGGGTGGGAAAAAGCACCTTTATCGAAGCCCTTGGACTGCAGTTGATCCGGGAAGGAAAGCGGGTAGCTGTGCTGGCGGTGGATCCAAGCAGCAGCCTGAGCCGGGGGAGCATACTCGGGGACAAAACCCGGATGCAGTACCTCAGCCGGGCACCGGAAGCTTTTATACGGCCCTCCCCGGCCGGGGATTCCCTTGGGGGTGTTGCCCGGAAAACCCGGGAAAGCATCACCCTGTGCGAGGCGGCCGGTTTCGATGTCATCCTGGTGGAGACCGTGGGCGTCGGGCAGAGCGAGGTGGCCGTGCACGGAATGGTAGACTTCTTCCTGCTGCTCAAGATTGCCGGGGCCGGAGATGAATTACAGGGGATCAAAAGGGGGATCATGGAAATGGCAGATGCGGTGATCATCAACAAGGCGGATGGCCCGAACCTGCCGGCAGCAAAGGAGGCACAGGCCACCTTTACCCGTGCCCTCCACCTGTATCCCCCAAAGGAAAACGGATGGGTCCCCAAGGTGCTCCTCTGCTCGTCTACCGAAGGTACGGGGATTCCCGAAATCTGGGATCTGATCACCGGGTATACCGAATCTGCACGGGCAGACGGGAGCTTCGAAAAAAGGCGCACCGGGCAGAACCTGGATTGGCTCCGGCGACGTATCGAATACCTGCTCACAACGGGATTTTACCGGGATCCCGAAATCAAGAAGGCCTACAGCACCATGGAACGCAGGGTCATGGAACACAAGATGAGCCCCTTCCGGGCTGCGGCCGAACTCTTGCGGATATACCGGGGGCGCAGCCAGGGGCAATGAAATCATGCTTGAAAAAAGAATTACCTTTGTCCCCGGAACCAACACGCCTTCCATGCCAGCCCTGACCGATGCCCTGCTTTCCATCGTAATCCCGCTCTACAACGAGGAGGAGAACGTAGCCCTGCTTACCACAAAGATCCACGAGGCCCTGCAGGGCTACAGGTATCAGATCGTCTATGTGGATGATTTTTCCACCGACGGCACGCGGCGGGTCATCCAGCAGCTGAAAGACCCGGCCGTACACCTGATTTCATTGAAGAAAAACTACGGCCAGAGCCTGGCCCTTGCCGCCGGGATCGACTACGCCCAGGGTGCGTACATCATAACGATGGACGGGGACCTGCAAAACGACCCTGCGGACATCCCGGGCATGTTGCCCTTTGTGCTGAGCGGGGAATACGATGTGGTCACCGGGATCCGCCAGAAACGGAAGGACTCCCTGTTGAAAAAAATCCCATCCAAGATTGCCAATTTTATGGTAAGACGGGTCACCAAACTGGACATCAAGGACAATGGGTGTGCCCTCAAGGTGTTTACCCGTGATATCGCCAAGGAACTGAACCTCTACGGGGAAATGCACCGGTTCATAACCCTGCTGGCCTTTCTGGAGGGGGCGCAGATCAAGCAGGTACCCGTAAGGCACCATGCCCGCAACGCGGGGGTCTCCAAATACGGCCTGGAACGCGTCTTCAAGGTAGTGGCCGATATGATGTTGCTGTTGTTCATCCGGAAATACTTCCAAAGGCCCATCCACCTGTTCGGTATCCTGGGGGTCCTGATGATCTTGCTGGGCATCGGCATCAACATTTATCTGCTGATCGTAAAATTCGGTTTCGGGCAGGACATCGGCAACCGCCCCCTGCTTATCTTCGGCCTGATGTTTATCCTGGGGGGCATTCAACTCTTTACCATTGGAATTGTGATGGAACTCCTGATCCGGACCTATTACGAATCCCAGAAGAAAAGACCTTACCGCATTAAAAATGTGACCATCGGTGGAGAGGTTGCGTAAAAAAGGGGTTACCGCCCTGAAATTCCTGTTCAGCGCGCTCCTGCTCTACCTGGTTTTCACGCGCATCCCCTTCTCAGAGGTCTGGGGAGTCCTTAAATCCTCCCGGCCTGCCTTCCTTTTAATGGCCCTGTTGTTTTTTGTGGTTTCCAAGGTCATTTCCGCCTACCGGCTGAATTTGTACTTTTTTCAGGTCGGGGTACCCCTTTCTGCAGGAAGCAACCTGAGGCTCTACCTGCTTGGAATGTTTTACAACCTTTTCCTGCCCGGGGGTATCGGCGGGGATGCCTACAAAGGCTACCTCCTGCACCGGACCTTTAAAACCCCCGGAAAGAAACTGGCCGCGGTGCTGCTTCTGGACCGCATCAGCGGGCTTTTCCTGCTCTATGTCTACAGCGGCATCCTTTTTTTGTGGCAATCCATCCCGTGGATGGAGTCCTACCGTCCCTGGATCGGGGTCGTCCTGGTCCTGAGCCTGTTGATTTACCGGAAAGCCCACCAAAAGTGGTTTTCCTACCTCGATCCGGTTTTCTGGCCCTCCCTGGGGTACTCAGCCCTGGTACAACTGGCACAATTGGCCTCTGTATTTTTCATCCTGCACGCCCTGGGAATTGAAGACCACCTGCTGCAGTACCTGCTGGTATTCCTTCTCAGCAGCATCGTGGCGGTTTTGCCCATCACCATTGGGGGGATCGGGAGTCGGGAAATCGTATTCTACTACGGGGCCCGCTGGCTGAACCTGCAGGAAAGCACCTCGATTGGGGTCAGCATGGCCTTTTTCCTGATCACCGCCCTGGTATCCCTGGGGGGGATTGTATACCATTTCCGCAAGCCCGGCCTTTACCTTAAGGGGCAGGAACAGAGATGAATCATTGGGAAGGGGCGATGCGGAGCAGGTATCTTTTTCGAAGCACCTCCGGCCGGCTCCCGGGGTTGAGAAACCTCGCCTGTAGCCGGGAGATCCGAAACTGGTCCACAGCGTATTCCCGGTCCCAGGAAATACCGGCATCCCGAAGGCGGTTCCGTTCTTTGTCATCCGCATAGACCCAGGTGACCCGATCCGCCGGGAGCGCCTCCGGGGAAATGGTCTCAAGGGGCTTGCCGAAATAAAAGTCAAGGGCCCAGCTGTGCTGGTCTGAAATTTTGTAGATGGTGTCGATCTCGAGGGATTCCGCCTCAATCAGGTCGGCCATTTCAGATCCGCCCTGGTACTGCAATAGGGAAGGGTAAAAATGAGCATTCATCACCAGGTTGAGCAAAACGGCAGCGTACACACTGATTCCCACCACCCGTTTCAGGGTAGCCTTCCACCGGAAAAAAAGCAGGACCCCCAGCCCGACCCCCAGAAGCAACAGGATGGAATACCAAACGGAATCCAGCGGGAACACCCAAAAACTGATAAGTAGGACGGCCACCGCCACCAGTCCGAAAATACCGAATTGCACATAGCCCATGCGCTGTATGGGCAGGTCCTTTTCCTGCCGGTACCAGCGATCGAGCAGGGAGGCAGACAGGACGGCGAAAAGGGGGATGGTGATATTCAGGTAATGCGGGAGCTTGAACTGGGCGAAACTGATGATCAGGAAGATAAGGGTGATCCCACCCAGGGTGAGCACCTCCCCTTCCCTGCGTTTGCGGTTCCTCCAGAAATCACGGGCCTTGTCCCAATATGCCAAAAGGCCGATGAGGGTCCAGGGAAGGAATACCCAGAGGAAGGTGTGGAAAAAGAAAAAATAATCGCTGCTGTTCTTTCCGACCCCTTCTCCGCTTAGCCGTTCAAAACTCTGTTCCCAGAAGATAAACAGGATCCCGCTTCGGTGGTCTTTTCCACGGATCACCTTTTCGGGATGCAGGTCAAACTGCTGGTAATAGGCGTAAAGCATGGGGGTGATGACCAGTGCGAAAACCAACAGGGCCAGCAACACCCTCGGGTGCCACAACCGCTTCCAGGCCCCGGAATAGATCAGCTGGCAGAGAAGCGGCAGGCCGATGACCAAAAGGGCGATCTGCCCTTTGGTGGAAAATGCCAGCCCGGCGCCCGCAGCCCCCAGCAACAGGGGGGCAGCCTTTCCGGATTTGAGATACTCATAGAGCTGCCAGATGGCAAACGCCGTAAACCCGGTCAGCACCGCATCTGTCCTCACATCGATGGCGGAGAGGACAATGGTTTGGGCACTGAGGAATACAAGGGCCGCGATACGCCCGGTGTTCTCGGAATAGAGAGCCCTTCCCAGGCCGTAGCAACTGTAGCCGCCCAGCAGGGTCAGCAATACCGCCGGGATGCGGTACGCCCAGTCAAAAAGGCCAAAGACGGTGTAGGAAACGGCAGCGAGCCAGTAATGCAGGTGGGGCTTGTCCAGGTACTCTTCCCCCCCTTTCCAGAGATTCAGGAAATCCTGCTCCTGGAACATGCGCATGGCCATAACGGCAAACTGGGCCGAGTCGTTTTCCATCAGGCGGGTAAAAAGGCCCACAACATACACCAGGACCATTCCCAGAAGCGCAGTCCAGAAAAACCTAGCCCGAATCATGCAAAGAGTTTTTGGTCGGCACGTAGAAACAAACGGGCAAACAGCCATCCCAGGAGGGCGCCGGCCAGGGCCCCGCTCAACACATCTAGTGGGTAGTGGACCCCCAGGTAGATCCGGCTATAGGCCACCATCAGGGCCCAGAAGAGCAGGAAGGCTGCCCAGAGCAGGCGCTGCCGCCCCCAAAAAAAAGCAAAATAGGAGGCCAGGCCAAAAGAATTGGCGGCATGGGCAGAAAAATACCCGAAACGCCCCCCGCAGCTTTGCTTTACCAGGCGCACCATCCCGTCGAGTTCGGGCTCATGACAGGGCCGCAGGCGTTGCATCCCATACTTGAAAAAATTTGAAAGCTGGTCTGTACAGGTAATCAACAAGGCGATGAAGACCAGGAAAAGTCCCGTCCGCTTCCACCCGATCTGCCGTACGGTAAGATATAGCAGCAGGCCGTAGAGGGGAAGGGCCACCCACTTATCGGACAGGGCCCTCCAGAACGGATCCCAGGCGGGCGATCCAAGCCCGTTGAGGAAGACAAACCACTGCTGGTCTTTTTCGAGCAGGCTTTCCCACATATCAGTCCTGGTAACGGGCGACCTCCCGGTCATAGAATTCAGCAGCATCGGCGATCAGTTGGGCTGTTTCCTGTTCCAGGTCCTTTCGGTCCTCGGGGGCAAACTCCTCCAGCCATTCCACCTCGTCATTTTCCAGGTTAATGATAAACCGGGGGTATTCCGTATGCACGATATAGATGGCATCCGGATGGTCCGTGTTATCCCCCAGCAGGAATTTTGGGATTTTCATCAGTGAGGTCTTTTGATCATAAATCTTCAGCGGTATGCTCCAAAGGCAGCTGTAACAACCTCTGGGTCATATACCGGAAACGAAGATACAACATAATTGAAGAGGCCGTCAGCCCCAGAAGCAATCCGATCCAGATCCCGGTGCTTTTCAGGGAGGTATGCAACCCCAGGTAGTAGGAGGCTGGAAAACCCACCAGCCAGTAAGCTATGAAGGTGATGAGCGTGGGAATCCGGACGTCCTGCAACCCCCGGAGCGCCCCAAGGACCACCACCTGAATCCCGTCGGAGATCTGGAAAAAGGCAGCCACCAGCAGGAGTTGGGCAGCGATGGCCAGCACCTCCCTATTGTCGGCCTGGTTGGTAAGATCCTGAGTATCCAGGTAGATCGAGGGCAGCAGATCCCTGCCCAGCAGGAATACCACAGCGAAGATGATTTCCAGCAACAGGGTCATCAGGAAGATGGAGGTAGCCACCCGCCGGAGTTCGGGATAATCCCGGAGCCCTTTCTGGTTGCCCACACGGATCATCGCGGCTACCCCGAGCCCCAACCCGAACATAAAGGTCATGCTGCTGAGGTTCAGGGCGATCTGGTTGGCCGCCTGGGGGTTCTTCCCCAGCACCCCGCTCATCCAGATGGCAGCCGTAAAGATGGCAACTTCGAAAAACATTTGAAGGGCAGAGGGAAACCCCAGGTTTACGATCTTCCGAAGCATGCGGTTTTCGATATGGCGGAACCGGAGCCGGCTGACATAGTCTGAAAAAACCGGCCGCTTGTTGATCAGCACCCATAGAAAAATAAGCATTCCCACCCTGGAGACCAGGGTTCCGATGGCAGCCCCTACAATGCCGAGCTTCGGGAATCCAAAAGCCCCAAAAATGAGCAGGTAATTCAGTACGATATTGATCACATTGGCCAGGACCGTGGCATACATGGGGTATTTGGTCCGGGAAAGGCCTTCTGAAAACTGTTTGAGTGCCTGGAAGACGATCAGCGGGATGAGGGAAAACGCCACCAGGTCCAGATAAGGGATCGCCAGGGCTACCACCTCATCGGGCTGGTCCATGAGGTACATAAAGGGTTTGGATAGCAGTACGGCCCCGAAAAGCCCGATCCCAAGCAGGGCGCAGAGCACCAGGCCGTGTTGAAGCACCCGCCTTCCCTCCTGTTTGTCCTTTGCGCCATCTGCTTCCGCCACCAAAGGGGTAATGGCCGTGGAAAACCCGATTCCCAGGGACATGGCGATAAAGACAAAGCTGTTGCCCAGGGAAACCGCCGCCAGTTCGGCCGTCCCCAATTGTCCCACCATGACATTGTCTGCAAAGGCCACAAAGGAGTGACCCAGCATCCCCAGGATCACCGGGGTGGCCAGGTGCAGGTTGTACCGGAATTCACGGGTATACTGCTTCATTGCTATTGGACTCTGAAACCCTTCCCCGGGGCAGTCCCATGGGAATCCATCGGGTGGATCGTCAACTTATTCCTGTCTCTTGGCGGCCTCCCAGTACTGGTCCATTTCCGCCAGGGACATCTCGCTCAGGGTTTTGCCGGCCTTCCCGGCGAGTTCAAGTCGGATTTGCCCGAAATGTACGGGCAAAACTTCTTCTACACGAGCTACGATTTCGAGGGGGCCACCGCTGCCATGGAGGATATGGCGCTGGAAGTCATGG